>CAYMOD010000101.1:0-7239 GCA_964391945.1 uncultured Rhodobacterales bacterium
AGCCGTACTCGCCGACCGACCGGGCGAGCGCGAGGGCGAAACCGGTGAGCAGCGCCGGCGTCAGCATCGGCAGGATGACCCGGCGAAAGGTCTGCCCCCGGTAGGCCCCCAGGGTGGCCGAGGCTTCCTCCACCTCGCGCTCGATCTCCTCGATCACCGGCTGCACCGTCCGGACCACGAAGGGAAGGCCGACGAAGACGAGCGCGACCCAGATGCCGAGCCGGGTATAGGCAACCTGGATCCCGAGCGGTGCGAGGAACTGGCCGAAGGCGCCATTCGGTGCATAGATCGTTGTCAGCGCGATGCCGGCGACGGCGGTCGGCAGCGCGAAGGGCAGATCGACGGCCGCATCGATGATCCGCCGCCCCGGAAAGCGGTAACGCACCAGCACCCAGGCGAGGGCAAGGCCGAAGACGAGGTTGAAGAGCGCCGCCCAGAGCGCGGTGGTGAAGGAGAGTTCGAGCGCGCTCCACACCCGCTCGCTGTCGAGGATGCGCCAGAGCTCGGCCACGCCGACCTCGGCCCCGCGCAGGATCAGCGCGCCGATCGGGATGATGACGATGATCGAGAGCATCGTCATCATCACCCCGAAGGAGAGCCCGAACCCGGGGAGCGGCGAGGGATCGCGCAGGGCGAGGCGCGGGATCAATTCGTGCCCCCATAGATCTGGTCGAAGACGCCGCCGTCGCCGAAATGCTCCGGCTGCGCCGTGCCCCAGCCGCCGAATTCGTCGATGCTAACGAGTTCGAGTTCGGGGAACCGCGCCACGTCTTCCGGATCGGCGGCGCTGGCATCCCAAGCGCGGTAGTGGTGTCTGTAAGCGACCGCCTGCGCTTCGGGGGAGTAGAGGAAGTCGAGATACGCTTCGGCCGCCGCGCGCTGCTCGTCCGAGGTGATGTTGCCCGGTATCAGCGCCACCGGCGGCTCGGCGAGCATCGAGACCGAGGGAACGACGATATCGAACTCGCCGCCGCCGATCTTCTCGAGGGCGAGGAAGGCTTCGTTCTCCCAGGCAAGCAGCACGTCACCGATGCCACGCTGGGCGAAGGTCGTCGTCGCGCCGCGCGCCCCGGTATCGAGCACCGGCACGCGACGGTAAAGGTCGCCGACGAATTGCCGGATCTGCGCCTCGTCGTTCCTGAACTCCCGGTCGGCCCAGGCCCAGGCCGCGAGATAGTTCCAGCGCGCGCCGCCGCTCGTCTTCGGGTTCGGGGTGATGACCTGGATGTCGTCGCGGACGAGGTCGCCCCAATCCTCGATCCCCTTCGGGTTGCCCTCGCGCACGAGGAACACGATCGTCGAGATATAGGGGGACGAGTTGTGCGGCAGGGAGGCTTGCCAGTCCTGCGGGATCTTGTCTGTACGCGCGGCGATGGCATCGATATCGGCGGCGAGCGCGAGTGTCACCACCTGCGCGTCCAGTCCCTCGATCACCGCGCGCGCCTGGCTGCCCGAGCCACCGTGCGAAGTCTGGAGCTCCACGGGCGGATTGCCCTGCTCCTGCCAATGTGCATTGAAGGCAGCGTTGATCTCCCGGTAGAACTCGCGGGTCGGGTCGTAAGACACGTTCAGCAGCGAGACCTGCGCGGCTGCATCGCCCGGAAAGCCCAGGACGAGGATGAAAAGCCCGGCGGCACCTGCACCGAACATCCGTTCCTGCAGGGGCACGCACCCGTCGCGGTATTTTGCACGCGGCGGTCGAACAAGGGCAGGCATGATCGTCATCGCATCATCTCCGGTCAGCGAGCAGAGCCCGAGAACCCGATAATGACGACAGAGTTACTCGTATTTCACAAGGAAATAATCACGTCAAAGTCTGTCGCGATTGGAGAGAATCATTCTCCTGCGACCGCCACTCCCGGAACGAGCCGTTCGATTTCCGCATCGCGGGTCAGGAGATCGTCGAGGGTCAGCGATTCGATGAGCAGGAGATAGGACCAGAACACCTGGCCGAAGACGGCGCGCAGCCGGCACGAGGCTTCGTCGGTGCAATCCTCGCAGCGCTGGTAGGCATGACGCGACAGGCAGGGGAGCGGCGCAATCGGCCCGTCGACCCGGCGCAGGAGCTCGCTGAGCGAGATCTCCCGGGGCTCCTTGATCAGCATGTAGCCGCCTGCGCGCCCCCGCCGGCTGCCGATATAACCCGCATTGCGCAGTTCGAGCAGGATATGTTCGAGGAAGCGTTTCGGCGTTCCCGACCGTCGGGCGATCTCCTCGATCGTCAGGGGTGCTCCGGGCTTCTCCGCAGAGGCATCGGCCAGCGTCATCAGGGACTTGAGCGCGTATTTCGTCTTCTGCGATATCATCAGGCGGAAGGCCGGATAAAAGGGCTGGTTCAGGTCGTGATTTAGCAGATCGAAGCCTGCCAGTCCACTCGGCTGTGGAAACCCGGTCGACAATATCGACATTCGGTTGCGATCCGCCATAATCGCCCGCCGGGCTGTCGCCCGGGAGGAAGGCATATGGACAAGCTCGACCTCATCGACCGCAAGATCCTCACGGAACTGATGCGCGACGCGACGCTCCCGGTTGCCCAGATCGCCGATCGCGTCGGCCTGTCGCAGACCCCGTGCTGGAAGCGGATTCAGAAGCTCGAGGCTGCAGGTGTCATCACCGGCCGGGTGGCGCTCGTTGATCCGACCCGGATCGGCTTCGGCCTGACCATCTTCGTCGGCATCGAGGCCGCAGATCACGGCAGTGCATGGCGCGACTCGTTCGTCGCGGCAGTAGCGGCGATCCCGGAGATCCTCGACGTGTACCGGATGGCGGGCGACATGGATTACCTCCTGCGTATCGCTGTTCCCGACATGGCGGCATATGATGTGCTTTATCGCCGTCTTACCGAGGCGGTCCCCATCAAGAACATCACCTCCCATTTCTCAATGGAGAGGATCAAGACATCCACTGCCTACCCGTTGAACACATAGGTGCATCCGCCGGTGAGCGGTGATCGTCCGGGGAAATCGTCCAGATCGAGGAGAGGGAACCAGAGCCGGTCGGCCAAGGATAATCCCCTTCCGGCATCTTATGGGGATGCGGCCCGGGAAAGCCGGGAGACTGCGTCGCACCCGGAACAGCGGCCGCAGCGCTGCCTTGAGCCCGGGTGCGCGAGAGCGGCATTCCATCCACTCCAGCTTCGGTCGGCAACCCTGCCTCGACCAGGGCGGGCCGGACCTGTATCTTGCATGTATCGGGTAATATGCTCGCTTCGGTTTCGATCATCCCGAAACCGGATTGCGCGGTCACGAACTTCGTCTGGACCACTGGAGGATGACGGGCATATGCCTCCGCCGGGCGACATCCGGTGCCGTGATTCTGACCGGGAGAGGGGCTGTTGAAGGGCCTGTCCATCGTCGTTGCGCTGGTCTTTGCAGCCACCTTCCTGGTCCTGCCCCGCAATGGCGGGGGCTGGTTCTGGGATTTCGGCAATGGCCTCGGCTTCCTCGCCCTTGCGGGACTGCTGTATCAGATGATCCCGCCACCGCGGGCGCGGCCGGGCAGGCGGCATGAGTTTCTCGGCTATTGGGTTCTCGGCGCAGGCGTCGTCCATGCGTTCTGGTTCCTGGGCGGCGATGGGACCGTGCGGTTCTATCTGCTGCCGGGGGCACCGGCTTACATGTGGCTCGGGCTCGTGGCCCTGAGCGTGATGGGCGTGCTTACGGTTCTGGCGCGGATGCCGGATCGCAGGCGCGTCCACCGCAGGTTCCAGATCTTCAGGCAGGTTCACCGTGGGCTGGCGTTTCTCACCGTGACGGCCGTCTCCCTGCACATTGTGCTGAGCGGCTTCTATCTGCGTTCGTGGTCACAGATCGTCTTCCTTGTCGTGGTGACCGCGGCGGTCTGCTGCGGGCGGCCGGGCTGGAGCCGTCTTGTTGCAGCGTCCCCGCCCTCGGGCCTCACCTATCTGACGGCTGGCGCCCTGGCCGTCAGCGCGTTTGTCCTGATCAGGAACCTGGGGCTGTGAAGTGGCTCCTCGCAGCCCTGTTCGCCCTCGGCGTGGCACTGGTGGTTTATGGGCCGCCCGGACCACGGCCTGAACGCACGGGCCATTTCAACCAGGCCACGCCGGTGCTGCCGATGACCTTTTCGCATGCCGATCATGGCGGCGAATCCTGCGTGGTCTGCCATCACACTTTTGTCGATCAGATCAGCGGCCCCGCCTGCATCAAATGCCATCTGACGGACCCGGAGGTTTCGCATCTGTTCGAAACGCAGTTCCACACGCTCTGCCGCTCCTGCCATGAGGAAGACCGCGCCGCCGGCAAGCCGGCCGGCCCCACACGGCACTGCATCGCCTGTCATCTGCCTGACAACAACTTCTGATGCGACAGGCGCCGGATGGAGACCTGTCGGCGGACCGTCCGGCCGCAGGAACGTGTTCGCGTACCGCCATGACCTTGCCCTTCAGGAGAAGTTCCGCAGAGGCCAACGGGTTCGTTCGCTGTTTCGGCCGGCTCGGCAGCGGTTCCGGCACTCTCGTCGGTTCCCGGGCTGAGCTGCGCGAACATGACCGAGATCTTCACGTCCGTGACGCCCGGCAGCCGCTCCCCGATAATGGCCGGGTGATGTGGTCGAGGGCCAGCGCCGCCCCGATGCGATTCGGCCTGCCGGCGGAATCCCGACGCACAGCATCAGACCGAGCGTGTGGATGACGGGGTAGCGCTTGCGGCCCTTCACCCGCTTGCTGGCGAAGCCGCCGTCTTGTGGGCTTCCGCCCCGGTCCCGAGGCATCTCACTGTCGACGATCACGGCAGTGAGGCTCATTCCTCGAGCGAGCGCATCTGTTCCTTGCGGTAGGAATGCGCCGGGTAGACCCCGAGGATCTGGAGCCTGGTCGTGAAATAGCCAAGTTCGTCAAGCGCGCGTGCCACCGCCGGCTGGTCGGGGTGCCCCTCGACCTCGGCGTAGAACTGGGTTGCGGTGAAATGGCCGTTCAACATGTAGCTTTCGAGCTTGACCATGTTGACGCCGTTGGTTGCGAAGCCTCCCATCGCCTTGTAGAGCGCGGCCGGAAGGTTGCGGACCCGGAACACGAAGGAGGTGATCGTGTCCGAGGGCGTCGCCCCCGGCGCGGCGTGGCGCTCCTCCGGCGCCATCGCGAGGAACCGCGTCGTGTTGTTCGACTGGTCCTCGATGTGCCGCGCGAGCACGTCGAGCCCGTAGATTTCACCCGCGAGTTCGGAGGCGAGCGCTGCGAGCGAAGGCTCGCCGCGCTGAGCCACGAACTCGGCCGAGCCGGCGGTATCGGCGCCCGCGCGCCGCTCGATCCCGTGCGCGCGAAGGAAGTCGCGGCACTGGCCGAGGAGGACCGTGTGGCTCATTACCACACGCACGTCGCGCAAATTCGCTCCCGGCACGGCGAGCAGGTTGATATGCACCCGGAGGAAGTGCTCCGCGAGGATGTGAAGACCCGAGGCCGGCAGGAGATGGTGAATGTCCGCAACCCGGCCGTAGGTCGAGTTCTCGACCGGCAGCATCGCGAGATCGGCCCGCCCCTCCTTCACCGCCGCCACAGCGCCTTCGAAAGTATTACATGGAAGCGGCAGGTAGGCGGGAAAGGCCTCGGTGCATGCCTGGTGCGAATAGGCGCCGAGGATGCCCTGAAAGGAAATCGTGCGCGGTCTGGACATGGGACGGAAGCGATCCTGCAGGTTACGGGCACTCTCCATATTCCTCCGTGCCCCAGTTGAAAACGGCCGATCTGGCGGCACGCTGCCGGCACTTCCCGAATGCTTGCCTGTGGCGGGCCGACTGCTTGCCTTCGGCCGGAAGTTCCGCATAGAAGGACTGCCGATGCGGCCGGGCCGCCGCCGGATTTGGGATGGTGCAGATGAACACGATGGAGATCACGAAGATCGTTGGGGCGGCGTGCGGCAGCCTTCTGATCTTTCTCTTGATCGGCTTTGCGGGTGAAAACCTCTATCATGTCGACCACGGTGCCGAAGCCTATGCGATCGAGGTCGCGGAAGCCGAAGGCGAGGAGGCCGAGGCCGAAGCGGTTGACGTCGAGGCGCTGATGGCGGAGGCCGATCCCGGTGCCGGTGCGACGATCTGGCGCCGCTGCGCCGCCTGCCACTCGCTCGAGGAAGGCGTCAACCAGGCCGGCCCCTATCTCGCCGGCGTCGTCGGCCGCGACATCGCCGCCGCCGAAGGCTTCAGCTACTCGAGCGCGCTCTCCGGCCTCGAAGGGGTGTGGGATTACGAGCATCTCTTCGGATTCCTCGAGGACCCGCAGGGCTACGCGCCCGGCACGTCGATGGCCTTCGCCGGACTGCCGAGCCCCGAGGAGCGGGCCAACATCATCGCCTATCTGGAGTCGGGCGGCAGCTGAGGCTATCCGCTCGCCCGAAGGACACCGCCCCTCCTCCGTGGCCGGCTCTTTCGTCCGCGGCTTCCGGACCTTCACGAAAAGATCAGGCGGCGTGGGTAGCGGCGCCCGATCACAGCTTTACCTGCGCCCGCGGGACGGTACGGTGTCGGCCAGGACCGACCGCCACATGAGAAGGTTGCAGGCATGGAGCAGCACAGCGTCGCCACGGGCCTGGATGTCGCCGCCGGCCCGCCGTCCGGTGCGGCAACCCGCCGTAAGGGGAGACCTCTGCGGCGCATCCTGCTCGCGGCCGCGCTCGCTTTCGGCCTTGCGCCCGTCCTGCCCGCCGCGGGCGAGGACGCAGGCGCCGGGACGGAAACCGGCGAGGTGATCATCAGCCACGGGATCTCCTCCTACGAAGACCTGAAGTACCCGCCTGATTTTCCGCATCTCGACTACGTCAATCCCGACGCGCCGAAAGGCGGCGAGTTCTCGACCTGGGCGTTCGGCACATTCGACAGCCTCAACCCCTATATCCTGCGCGGCACCGCCGCCTCGCTCTCGACCATCCTCTACGACAGTTTGATGACCGGCACTGCCGACGAGCCGGATTCGATGTACGGCCTTGTCGCCGAGACCATCGAGTACCCGCCCGACCGCTCCTGGGCGACCTTCAACATGCGCGAGGAAGCCCGTTTCGCCGACGGCAGTCCGGTTACGGCCGATGACGTGGTCTTCAGCTTCAACGTGCTGATGGAGAAGGGCCAGCCCTCCTACCGCGTCTTCCTCGAGGATATCGAGACGGTCGAGGCGCTCGACACCCACCGGGTGAAGTTCACCTTCCGCGACGGCGTCGAGACGCGGGGCCTGCCGCTCACCGCCGCCGGTTTGCCGATCTTCTCGGAAGCCTATTGGGAGGGGCGGGATTT
>CAYMOD010000102.1:0-7224 GCA_964391945.1 uncultured Rhodobacterales bacterium
GCTGGACGTCGAAGGGCCTCAGGCCGATCGCGCGCCGTGCCGCCTCGCGCGCATTGGCGAAGGCTTCCGGCAGGAGATCGTCGATGTTCTCGCCCTTGGCGATCCGCTCACGGAACGCCACGGTCTTCGCGCGGATGCCCTCGTCGGTGAGTGCGCGGAAATCTTCCTCGAGCGCATTGATCTGCGCGACCAGCGGGCGGACCGCCTTCACCTTGCGGTCGTTCGGCGTCCCGAACACCTTCTTCGCGATCGCACCCAGTCCCAGCATTATCGGCGTCCCATTCGCAGCCGGCCGCTCCCGGCCATTTCCGTCCCAAGTACGGACCGCGAGCGGCGGCCCTCCATGAGTATCAGCCGCCGATCCGCCGACCCCGTAGGCATCGGCCGCCGGTCCGGCGGGGTTTTTCCATCCGCCGGCGGCCGGCCCGGCCCACGGACATCTCGGGTGCACGGGAGTGCTTGTTCCGCAGCGTGGATCGGTCTATCCCCTGCCCGTCGCGCGGACCGCCGCTGGCGCGAATGCCCGCCGATGTAAGCGGCACCGTGCCGCCTGTCAACGCCGCCTGCCGAGCGGAACCGAAGCGATAACCGCGCCTCCGGCCGCCCGTGTGCGGAGACGCCAAAGGGAGATGACCATGCGCAGCTTGACGAAAGCCGGGATCCTCGTGGGCTTCGCCCTTGCCGCCGGCCACGCCGCCACCGCCCAGGAAGCGGAGGCGCCGGCCACGAACGGCGCGGAAACGGCGCCTGCGGAAACGTCGGCCAGAACGGCGGAGGCCGCCGATTTCGATGCTTCCACCGTTGTTGCCCGCGTCGATGGCACCGAGATCACCTTCGGCCATGTCGTCGCTCTCCGATCGCGCCTGCCGCAGCAATATCAGGGCCTGCCCGATGATGCGCTGTTGCAGGGGCTGATCGACCAGCTCGTCGATCAGGAACTCCTGGCGAGGACCCTCTCGGAGAGCCCGGAGGACGATCCGCTGGCGGTCCGCCTCCATCTCGAAAACGAGCGGCGCGCCGCCCTTGCCCAGCACGCGGTGCTGGCGCGGGTCGATGAGCCAGTGGAAGATGCCGACATCGAGACCGCCCACGACACGCTCGTCGAGAATTTCGAGCCGCAGACCGAATACAATGCCGCCCATATCATCGTGCCGAGCGAGGAGGAGGCGGCTGCGCTCAAGGCGGAGATCGAGGGCGGCGCCGACTTCGCCGAGGTCGCGCGCGAGCATTCGCAGGACGGCGCCGCTGCCCAGGGCGGCTCGCTCGGCTGGTTCGGTCCCGGCCAGATGGTGCCGGAATTCGAGGCCGCCGTCGCCGGGATGGAGCCGGGCGAGGTCGTCGGTCCGATCGAGACCCAGTTCGGCTGGCACCTTATCCAGCTCAACGAGACCCGCGAGACCGAGCCGCCCGCACTCGAGGACGTGCGCGAGGAACTCGCCGATCAGGTCCGGCAGGAGCGCCTGAACGCGGAGGTCGAGGCGCTGCGCGAGGAAGCCAAGGTCGAGCGTCCGGAGACCGGCATCCCGCCGCAGGCGGTCCGCGACGACTCGCTGATCGAGAACTGAAGTCAGGGCGCACGGGCGAGGGCATGAACAGGAACCGCTCCGATAGGGCAGAACAGGCTGCGGCCACCGGGAAGCCGGACCCGGCAGGGATGGCGGGCCCGGTCTTGCCCCTCGCGCCGCCGGGCGGCTTTCCCGTCATTCCGCCCGTCGCTGGCGTCCGCTTCGCAGCCGTCGAGGCGGGCGTGCGCTACACGGGCCGGTTCGACGTCATGCTCGCTCATGTCGAGGCGGGCGCGACGATCGCCGGCGTCTTCACCCGCTCCGCCACCCGCTCGGCGCCGGTGCTGTGGTGCGAGGACTGCCTGCGCGCGCACGCCTTGGGCGCGGGCGGCGATGGCGGTTTCGCGATCCTCGTCAATTCCGGCAATTCGAACGCCTTCACCGGCGCCGTCGGCCGCGACGCGGTCTCGGCCACGGCCGGCGCCACCGCCCGTGCGCTGCGGGTGCCGGAAAACCATGTCTTCACCGCATCGACGGGAGTAATCGGCGAACCGCTCCCGGCCGAGCGCATTACGGCCAAGATCGACGAACTCGCCGCCGGGCTCTCGCCTGAAGGCATCGCCGATGCTGCCCGTGCGATCATGACCACCGACACCTACCCCAAGGGCACGGTGCAGCGGGTCACGATCGAAGACGTCTCCGTCACCATCGCCGGCATCGCCAAGGGCTCGGGCATGATCGCCCCCGACATGGCGACGATGCTCGTCTTCCTCTTCACCGATGCCGCGGTGGCCCGGCCGCTCCTCCAGTCGATGGTGGCAGCGGCCGCCGATCATACCTTCAACTGCATTACCGTCGATGGCGACACCTCGACCTCGGACACGCTCCTGATGGCCGCCACTGGCCGCGCGGAGATGGCCCCCATCACCGACGCTGCCGATCCGCGCGCGAAGGACTTCGCCGCTGCCCTCGAAAACGCCATGCGCGACCTTGCCCACCAGGTGGTGCGCGATGGCGAGGGTGCCTCGAAATTCGTCGAGATCGCCGTCACCGGCGCGAAGACCGAGGCCGAGGCGCGCAAGGTCGGCATGGCGATCGCCAACTCGCCCCTCGTTAAGACCGCATTTGCCGGCGAGGACCCGAACTGGGGCCGGATCGTGATGGCGGTCGGCAAGTCGGGCGCCCATGCCGAGCGCGACCGCCTGTCGATCCGCTTCGGCGACATCCTCGTCGCTGAGAACGGTTTCGTGGCATCAGGCTACGACGAGGCCGAAGCCGCCGCCTACATGAAGAGAAGTGACCTCGCGGTCGGCGTCGATCTCGGCATCGGCGACGGCGCGGCGACGGTCTGGACCTGCGATCTCACCCACCGCTACATCGCCATCAACGCGGATTACCGCTCTTGAGCCTCGTCCTCGTCGCCGCCGTGGCGCTGATCGACCCCGACGGCCGCATCCTCCTCGCGCAGCGGCCCGAGGGCAAGGTCATGGCCGGCCTCTGGGAATTTCCCGGTGGCAAGGTCGAGGCGGGCGAGTCGCCCGAGGCCGCGCTGATCCGCGAACTGCGCGAGGAGCTCGGCATCGACACCTGGGAGAGCTGCCTCGCGCCGCTCACCTTCGCGAGTCATGAATACGAGAGCTTCCATCTCCTGATGCCGCTCTATGCCTGCCGCAAGTGGGAGGGAACGCCGCACGCGCGCGAGGGCCAGGCGTTGCGCTGGACCCGCGTGGCCGAGATGCGTACCCTGCCGATGCCGCCTGCCGACCTGCCTCTGATCCCGATCCTGCGCGACTGGCTCTAGCTGCAGCGCGATCATCCCCCGAACTCTGCAATCAGTACTCTACTTCCAAGAAAGGCTGCGTTAATAATTATGACTATAAGATGTCAAGCAGGCCTTATGGAGAACGTCAATGCTCATGACCATCTCGCTCGGCACGTGCATCTCGGTTCAGGGTGAACTTGTCGCCCAGCTTCCCACTGGCGAAATCCTCGTTCGCGATGGCACACGGGTCTACCGTGGCCTGCCGCTCAAGCCACGTCACGATCAGGACTGCGTAGCACCCTCACCGGAAGCGGCCTGACGCTGCCGGCGGCTCGCGGGTCAGACCCAGCCCGCGAGTTCGCGTTCGAGGATGGCCATCATCATCGTGATGTGGTCGTCCTCGGCATTGAGGCAGGGAATGTAGTCGAACCGCTCTCCCCCCGCCCCAAGGAAACTGTCGCGGATCTCCTCGTTGATCTCCTCGAGCGTCTCGACGCAATCGGAGGAGAACGCAGGCGCCATGATCGCGATGTGCTTCTTGCCCGCCTCGGCCAGCCGCGCGACCTCCTCGACCGTGTAGGGTTTCAGCCACTCCTCCGAGCCGAAATGCGACTGGAAGGTGACCACCACCTCGTCCTCGCGGAAGCCGAGCCGCTCACGCAGGAGCCGTGACGTCTTCTGGCAGTGGCAGTGATAGGGATCCCCCTCGTGCAGGTACCGCTCCGGCACGCCGTGGTAGCTCGTCACCAGCAGGTCGGGCCGGCTCTCCATCCCCGCGTAGGCCGCCTCCACCGATTTCGCCAGCGCCTCGATATAGAGCGGCTCGTCGTAATAGGCCGGCACCGTCCGGATCGCCGGCTGCCATTTCATCTCCATCAGCGCCCGGAAGGCCTGATCGTTCGCGGTCGCGGTGGTCGGAGCCGAATATTGCGGATAGAGCGGGAAGAACACGATCCGCTCGCAGCCTTCCGCCTGCAGCCGCTTCAGCACCGAGGGTGTCGAGGGGTTGCCGTAGCGCATCGCGAAATCGACGGTGATCCGGTCGCCCCAGCGTTCCGCGATCCGCGCCGCCACCGCCCCGGTCTGGTCGCGCGTGATCGTCAAGAGCGGGCTCTCGTTCCGCTCGTTGTTCCAGATGCTGCGGTAGGCAGCACCCGAGGTGAAGGGGCGCTTGCTCAGGATTACCCCCTGTAGCAGCGGCTGCCAGAACAGCGGCGAATAGTCGATCACCCGCCGGTCGGACAGGAACTCGCTCAGGTAGCGGCGCATCGACCGATAATCCGTCGCGTCCGGCGTCCCGAGATTGACGAGCACCACGCCGATCTTCGCCTTCGGCATCGGCGGATGATCCGCTGCGGTATGGGCAAGCCGGCCCTCGCCCGGACGGTCGAGCGCAGCCGTGCGGTTGGTTTCTGCGTCGTACATGGAAATCCTCCTCGCGCGGACAGCCGCGCGTTTTTGATCCAGTTAGCCGGGTGGCGGCCGGCGTCAATCCTCGCGCCGACCGAGCGGCCTCACCTCCACGGAAGCGAGCGCATCCGCGAGCCGCTGCTGCGCCGAGCCCGGCCTGAGCGGTTGCGGCTGCCCCTCGGCCGGGGCCCAACCGGTCAGCACCACGAGTTCAAACGTTGCCCGCACCCGGCCGTCGTCCCGCGCGAACCGCTCGGCATAGATCGCCGCCGCCCGTGCGAAGACCGCGCGCCGGGTTGGCCGCCGCAGCCGCTCGGCCATCGCGTTGGTCTCGCCCATCCCTCGCAGATCGCGCATGAGATGGAAGACGGTCTCGTAGCTCACGTCGAGCCGCATGCTGTCCGCAACCGGCATCGCGAATCCTGCCCGGCCGAGGAGCGAGCCCGCATCGCGGACCTCCGCCATCGGCGCCACGCGCGGGCTGATCCCGCCCGTGACCTCCGCTTCCGCTTCAGCGAGCACCGCCCGGAGTTCCGAAAGTGTCCCGCCGCCGAACAGGACCGCGATCATCAGCCCGTCAGGCGCGAGCGCCCGCTGGCACTGGACGAGCTGGCCGACGGGATCGTTCGCCCAGTGCAGCGCGAGGCCATGCACCACGAGATCATGCGCCCTCTCCTCGAGGGCCAGCACTTCCGCATCCGACACCGCAATCGCGTCCGGCACGCCCACCGCTGCCAGCGCCCGCGCCCAGATTTCCGGCCGGGGCCCGACGACAGCCGGGCGCAGAAACCTCCTGTTTACCTCGCTGACCCTTTCTGCGGCGTCACGGGCCGCCTCCTCGTGGAGGAAGTCGGCGGGCGTGCGCGCGGCGCGGGCGCGGCGCAGCGCCAGGATCTCGGGATCGAAGAGACGGGGAGGAGACGTGGTCATGTTCACCAATCTAGTCATCGCCAACGCGAGCGCCATCCTTGGCCGCGTCGGAAACGCACTTGCCGATGCCGTGTTTCCACCACGGTGCCTCACCTGCCCCGCGCCGACCGAAGCTCCGCACGGGCTCTGCGCCGAATGCTGGCGCGATACCCATTTCATCGCCGGCGCCGCCTGCGCGAAATGCGGTACGCCGCTGATCGGAGAGGCGAGGCCTGACGATCTCTGCGACCGCTGCCTCAGCCATCCGCCGGCATGGGATCGCGGCCGCGCCGCCATCGTCTACGGCGGCGCCGGGCGGCGGGCGATCCTTGCCTTCAAACACGGCGACCGGCTCGACGCCGCCCCGGCGCTTGCCCGCTGGCTCACCGCAGCTGGCGGCACGTTCGCGGCGGAGGCCGACCTGATCGCGCCGGTGCCGCTCCACTGGCGGCGACTGATGCGGCGGCGCTACAATCAATCCGCGGTGCTCGCGAGCCACCTCGGCCGACGTACGGGCACGCCGGTCCTCCCCGACCTCCTCCTTCGCAAACGCCTGACCGCGCCGCAGGAGCGGATGGATCTTGCCACGAGGCGCGAGAACCAGAAGGGCGCCATCGCCGTCGCCCCGCGCCGCGCCGGGCGGCTCGCGGGTCGGGCCGTGCTCCTCATCGACGACGTGATGACCTCGGGCGCCACTCTCGGCGCCTGCACTGATGCCTGCCGCGAGGCGGGAGCCATGCGGGTCGACGTCCTCGTCCTCGCCCGCGTTGCGCTCGGCACCGACGACACCTAAGTAGCCTCCGCTTGACAGGAGGTGCCATGAAACCGGTCACGATCTACACCACCCCGATCTGCGGCTACTGCCGCGCGGCGAAGAACCTCCTGAGCTCCAAGGGGGTGAATTTCACCGAGATCAACGTGATGGCCCATCCCTCGCGCCGGGCGGAGATGACCCAGCGCGCCAGGGGCCGCCGCACCGTGCCGCAGATCTTCATCGGCGACACCCATGTCGGCGGTTTCGACGACATCGCGAGCCTCGAACGCGAGGGCAGGCTCGACCCGCTGCTCGCGGACTGAGCGATGCGCGCGGCCCTCGTCCAGATCTGCGCAAGCGACGATCCGCAGGAGAATGCCGCGACCGCCGCCGCCCTCGTCCGCGAGGCCGCAGCGGGGGGCGCGACCCTCGTCCTCACCCCCGAAGTCACCAACATCATGAGCGCGAGCCGCAGCCACCAGCGCGCGGTGCTGGCCCACGAGGAGGCGGACGCGACGCTTGCCACCTTGCGGGAGGCGGCGGCCGCTTGCCGTATCTGGCTCCTGATCGGCTCGCTCGCGCTTCTCACCCATGACGCGGACGGCCGTTTTGCCAACCGCTCCTTCCTCATCGGTCCGGACGGTGCCATCCGCGCCCGCTACGACAAGATCCACATGTTCGACGTCGATCTGGACGGCGGCGAGAGCTACCGCGAGAGCGTAGGCTTTCGTCCCGGCGACCGCGCCGTCGTCGCCGAGGCTGCGGGCGTGCGCCTCGGCCTCACCATCTGCTACGACCTGCGCTTCCCTCATCTCTACCGCGACCTCGCCAAGGCCGGCGCCGAGATCCTGACGGTGCCCGCCGCCTTCACCGTCCCCACCGGC
>CAYMOD010000103.1:0-7120 GCA_964391945.1 uncultured Rhodobacterales bacterium
GATGAACTGCACGTCATCGACCATCAGCATGTCGACCGAGCGGAACAGCTCCTTGAATGTGTGGATGTCCTTGCAGCGCAGCGCCGTGATGAAACGGTTCATGAACTGCTCGGCCGAGAGGTAAAGCACCCGCGCTTCCGGATTCGTGACCCGCACCTCCCAGGCGATGGCATGCATCAGATGCGTCTTGCCGAGGCCCACGCCGCCATAGAGGAAGAGCGGGTTGAAGCTCACCGGCCCGTCCTCGGCCACCCGCCGCGCCGCCGAATAGGCAAGCTCGTTCGGTTTGCCGACGACGAAATTGTCGAAGGTGAAGCGGTTGTCGAGAGGGGCCTGCGGCAGTTCGCCCTCGGTTGGCGCGGCGGCTGCCGATGGCCGGTTCGGCCGCGCCGGTTCGTTGGCGGCCATCTGCCCGGCCGGGCGCGCCGCCGCTGGTGGCCGCAGGCCGACGCCGAATTCCAGCCGCCCGACACTCACGCCGTCGCGTGCGAACAGGTGACGGATGGTGTCGCCGTAATTGCGCTCCACCCAGGTGCCGATGAAGCTCGTCGGCACCTCGAAGGCGATCACGCCATCATCGGCGCCCCGGAAGACCAGGGGATCGATCCAGTTCTTGAACGCATCCTTTCCCAGTGAGCGGCGCAACTCGGCGCGTACGCGGGTCCAGGTGGCTTCCGTTGCTTGGGGGTCGTGATTCATGAGTTCAGGTGTCATGGCCGGCCCGGGCCAGGACAACGGCATCGTCCGCTCCGGATGACTCGCTCAATTCCTGATTGAGGGAGGGGCTGCCATTGCAGGTGAAACGAGTCATCACCTCAGCACTGGTTGCTGCCTCGCTTGGCACTGCTGTGTCTCCTTCCCGTGCTTGCGTCCGCCTGTCGGCGAGACTTCCTTGTCATCCCGCGTCGCGCAACTGAACGTGCGCCTGTCACAGGCTCCGCTCGGCAGACGAACGAGTCCTGCGGGCTCCGCTCAAAGCACAAACCTCTCCCGCCCTCGCGGCGACCATGTCGCGAGCCATGAAGAAGTGTCGGTTGCTTTAAGCTTTGCCAGGTGGGGCAGACTCGACCTGAGACTCGAACCATAGACAAGTGGCCGCCGAGCGGCAACAGGACTGAAGGTGGAACATTGGGCAGCCGCTCGGAAAGTCCATGAAAACAAGGAATTAATCGGCTGAAAACAGCCTCTGAAGCACGGCTGTCACAGGCTCCGGCCGGGCGCGCAGAAGCAAGCAGGCGCCCCACGGCAGGGCGCCTGCTTGCTTCTGGTGTTCCGCTTGGCTGAGGGCGCCGGCGTCGGCCGGAATCAGGCGCCGAGCGCCTTGACCCGTGCCGCCAGCCGCGAGACCTTGCGGCTCGCGGTGTTCTTGTGGAGCACGCCCCGGCTCACGCCGCGCATGATCTCCGGTTGCGCGGCGCGCAGGGAATCCCGCGCGACCGAGACGTCGCCGGCGGCGATCGCTTCCTCGACCTTGCGGATGAAGGTGCGGATCCGCGAGCGGCGCGCCTTGTTCACGGCCGTGCGGCGCTCGATCTGGCGCGCGCGCTTGCGGGATGTCGGCGTGTTGGCCATGTGGTTCTAGCCCGGTTCTTCATTGAGGAAATCTGAGAACGCAGCGGATACAGGGGTGGCTGCTGCAAGTCAACGGGGCGGGGGTCATTTCCCGCGGAACTGCGGCGTGCGCTTCTCCGCGAAGGCCGCCATGCCTTCGGCCTGATCTTCCGTGGCGAAAAGCCCGTGGAAGAGCCGCCGCTCGAAAAGCAGCCCCTCGCTGAGCGTGGTCTCGTAGGCGCGGTTCACCGCCTCCTTGCAGGCCCTGACCGCCAGCGGCGACTTCTCGGCGATCTTCGTCGCGACCGCGCGCGCCTCGCGCTGGAGATCCTTCGCCGGCACCACGCGGGCGACGAGGCCCGAGCGCTCGGCCTCGGCCGCGTCCATGAACCGGCCGGTCAGGCACATGTCCATCGCCTTCGCCTTGCCGACGAACCGCGCGAGGCGCTGGCTGCCGCCCATGCCGGGCATGATGCCGAGATTGATCTCCGGCTGGCCGAATTTCGCGGTGTCGGCGGCGATGATGAGGTCGCAGATCATCGCGAGTTCGCAACCGCCGCCGAGGCAGTAGCCGGAGACCGCGGCGATGATCGGCTTGCGGCAGTGCATCAGCGCCTCGGTCGGGCCGGCGAAGGTGTCCTCGAGGAACATGTCCACGAAGCCCTTGTCGGCCATCTCCTTGATGTCCGCGCCGGCCGCGAACGCCTTTTCCGAACCGGTGATGACGATCGCGCGGACGCGGCCCGACGCCTCGGCCTCGCCCACGGCCGAGGCGACCTCGTCGAGGATCTGCGCGTTGAGCGCGTTCAGCGCCTCCGGCCGGTTGAGCCGGACCGTCGTGACATGGTCCTCGGTCTCGACGATGATGGTCCCGTAGGCCATTCGATCTCTCCCTCCTCCCCGTCTGGCCCTCGTCTGTAGCACCGGCGCCGGCCCGTTCAACCCTGCTGGCAGTCCGGGCAGTGGAAGGAGGACCGCCCGCCCTGCACCGTCCGGAGCACGATGCCGCCACAGCCCGCGCGGCCACACGGCACGCCTTCCCGTCCGTAGACGGCGAAGGCGTGCTGGAAATAGCCGAGCTCCCCGTCCGCCTGCCGGTAGTCCCTGAGCGACGAGCCCCCCGCGGCGATCGCATCCACAAGGACCGCCCGCACCGAAACCACCAGTCCCTCCACTTCGTCGGCAGCGAGGCTCCCGGCGCGCCTCAAGGGCGAGATGCCTGCGCGCCAGAGCGCCTCGCAGACGTAGATATTGCCAAGGCCCGCCACCACGCCCTGATCGAGCAGCACCGTCTTGACCGGCGCGCGCCGCCCCGCGAGCCGTGTGGCCAGATATGGCCCGTCGAATGCGTTGCCGAGCGGCTCGGGTCCGAGCGGCGCGAGGCGGGGATGCGCCTCGATCGCCCCGGTCGGCCAGAGGTCCATCGCCCCGAACCGCCGCGCGTCGTTGAAGGTCACGCGCGCCCCGCTCTCGACATCGAGCACGACATGATCGTGCTTTTCCGGCAGCGGATGGGCGAAGACGAAACCTCCCGGCGCATCGCGCTCTCCCGCCGGGGCCGAGACCAGCATCCGCCCAGACATGCCGAGATGCACGATCAGCGTGTCGCCGCCCGCGAGATCGGCAAGCAGGTATTTCGACCGTCTCCGGAGGGAATCGATCCGGGCCCCGGTCAGCCGTTCGGCAAGGCCCGCGGGCAGCGGCCAGCGCAGATCGGGCCGCCGGACCTCGGCGCGCAGGATCGTGCGGCCGACCAGCACCGGCTCGAGTCCGCGCCGGACCGTCTCGACCTCGGGCAATTCGGGCAAGGCTGCCTCCGCTCCCGCCGCAGGGATCGTTGCGGCGCCTCCGCCATGGTTGTCACTGCGCCGCGCCGCCTTATAAGCGGGGGCGGCAGAGGGCAAAAGGGCCGGGCAGGGCGATGACGCAGGACGGCGATCACGAACAGGGGACGGCGCGCCCCCAGACGGGCGCCCAGACGGGTGCGCCAACGCCCGGCGGCACGACCAGCTTCGGCTTCGAGGAGGTCTCCGAAGCCGAGAAGACCCGGCGCGTCCACGGGGTCTTCTCCTCCGTGGCGGGCCGCTACGACCTGATGAACGACCTGATGAGCGGCGGGGTCCACCGGCTCTGGAAATCGGCGATGATCGACTGGCTCGCGCCGCGGCCGGGCCTCTCGGTGCTCGACGTCGCGGGCGGAACCGGCGACATCGCCTTCCGCATCCTCGACCGCACCCGGGGCCGGGCGACGATCACCGTGCTCGATCTCACCGAGGCGATGCTCGCCGAAGGGCGCCGGCGGGCCGGGAAACGCCCCGATGCCGCGCGCCTCGGCTGGGTGGTCGGCGACGCCCAGGCTCTTCCCTTCGCCAGCAGCACGTTCGATATCTACACGATCGCCTTCGGCATCCGGAACGTCGCCAATATCCCCCGCGCGCTCGCCGAGGCCCGCCGCGTGCTCCGCCCCGGAGGACGGCTCATGGTGCTCGAATTCTCCCGCGTGCCGAACGCGCTTCTCCGCCGCGCCTACGACGCCTATTCCTTCGCCGCGATCCCGCTGATGGGCGAGGTCGTCACGAACGACCGTGCAAGCTACCAGTATCTCGTCGAATCGATCCGCCGCTTCCCCGACCAGGAGCGCTTCGCGGAAATGATCTGCGAGGCCGGTTTCGAGCAGGTCGCGTACCGCAACCTCTCGATGGGGATCGCCGCCATTCATTCCGGCTGGGTCATCTGAGTGCGCGGTCCCCATAACCTGTGGCGCCTGATCCGGACCGGGGCGACGTTCGAGCGCACCGGCGCGATGGCCCATGCCCTCAAGGCGCTCGATGCGCCGCCCGCGCTCCGCGTCGCCGCCCGCATCCTCGGCTGGCCGTTCCAGTGGCTTGGCTACGAGGGCGACCCCGGCCAGCCGCCTGTCCTGCGGGCGCTCAACGCGCTCGGCCCCGCCTACATCAAGTTCGGCCAGATCCTCTCGACCCGTCCCGATATCGTCGGGCCCGAGCTCGCGCTCGAACTCGCGGTTCTCCAGGACCGTCTGCCCGAGTTCCCGACCGCCGAGGCCCGCGCCGCGGTGGAGATCGAACTCGGCTGCCCGCTCGACGAGGTCTTCTCCGATTTCGAGCCGCCGGTCGCTGCGGCGTCGCTCGCCCAGGTCCATCGGGCGACCTTGCGCGAGACCGGCCAGACCGTCGCGGTCAAGGTGCTGCGTCCCGGCATCGAGCGCGCATTCCTCCGCGACGTCGATGCCTTTTACTTCGCGGCCCGGTTGATCGAGACGCTCGCCCCCTTCACGCGGCGGCTGAAGCCCACCGCCGTCATCGCCCATTTCGAGAGCGTCGTCAGGGGCGAGCTCGATCTCCGCATGGAGGCCGCCGCCGCCGCCGAGTTCCGCAAGAACACCGAAGGCGACCCGGATTTCCGGGTGCCGGCGGTGATCTGGGCAGGCTCCGGGCGCCGCGTCCTCACCCTGGAATGGGTTTCGGGCACCAATCTCGGTGACGTTCCCGCATTTCTCGCCCGCGGGGTCGATCTCAACCGGCTGGGCGAGCGGATTATCCAGGCTTTCCTCACCCACGCGCTCCGCGACGGTTATTTCCACGCCGACATGCACCAGGGCAACCTCAAGCTCGGGCCGGACGGCGTCATCGTCGCGCTCGATTTCGGCATCATGGGCCGGATCGACGCCTATACCCGCCGGATCTATGCCGAGATCCTCTACGGTTTCCTGCACCGCGACTACAACCGCGTCGCCGAAGTGCATTTCGAGGCCGGTTACGTGCCGCAGGACCAGGACCTTGATGCCTTCGCGCAGGCGCTGCGCTCGGTCGGCGAGCCGATCTTCGGTCAGGACGCGACGCGGATCTCGATGGCGCGCCTCCTTGCCTATCTTTTCGAGGTCACCGAGCGTTTCGGCATGGAAACCCGGACCGAGCTCATCCTTCTCCAGCGCACGATGGTCGTCGTCGAGGGGGTCTCGCGCTCGCTCAATCCCCATATAAACATGTGGGAGGTCTCGCGGCCGGTGGTCGAAAGCTACATCCGCGACAATCTCGGCGCGCAGGCGATCATGCGGGACCTGGCGGAGACGGCGCTCGTCCTCACCCGATACGGGCCGCTCCTGCCGCAGATGGCGCGGCGGTCCCTCATGGAGCGGCACGAGCGGCGCGTGATCATCGTGCCGCGACGGGCGCCCGGTTGGGCCTATGGCCTCGGCGGTGCCGTCGTCGGCGCGGGGCTGGTGGCGCTCGGCTCGCTGCTTTAGCGGCGTTCATGCCCGGCCGGCCACACGCCAGGGATTCTCCGACGCGAAAGGCGTTCGGGAACAAGGATTTCCGCGTTGTCCGGAGCGGGACGCGCCATGTTGCGCCCGCATCCGCGGGGCGCGGTCCCATCTTGATGCCGCCGGCGCGCGCCGCTACCTGCCTCGGGGAAACCGAATGACGGGAGTGATGACATGACGCCGAAGGCGCTGCTCGAAACCTATTACGCGGCCTTCAACCGGGGCGACACCGAAGGCATGCTCGCCTGCCTCGCGGATGACGTGGAGCACCATGTCAACCAGGGCGGCATCCGCCATGGCAAGGAAGCCTTCCGCGAATTCAACGCCCACATGACCCGCTGCTATCGCGAACGGCTCGAGGATCTCGTCCTCATGGTCTCCGAGGACGGCAGCCGCGGCGCGGCCGAATTCACCATCCATGGCGAGTACCTCGCCACCGACGAGGGCCTGCCCGAGGCGAAGGGGCAGATCTATACGCTCCCGGCCGGTACATTCTTCGCATTCCATGATGAAAAGATCGCGCGTGTCACCACCTGTTACAATCTCGAGGACTGGATCGCGCAGGTATCCCGATGACGCTTCGCATCGCTGCCATGACCCCCGAGGAGCTCGACCGGCACCTCTGGGACATCGCCGACCTCCGCATCAGGGTGTTCGCGGCCTTTCCCTATCTCTATGAGGGCGATCGCGCCTACGAGGCGCGCTATCTCGCCACCTATCGCGAGAGCCCCGGCGCCATCGTCGTCGGAGCCTGGGACGGCGAGCGACTGGTCGGCGCCTCGACCGGGACGCCGATGGAGGATCATGCCGACGATTTCGCCGCCGCCTTCGCCGGCCCGGCGCTGCCGATCACCGATATCTTCTATTGCGCCGAATCCGTTCTGCTGCCGGAATACCGCGGGGAGGGGGCAGGTCATCGCTTCTTCGACCTGCGCGAGGAGCATGCGCGAAGCCTCGGCCGGCACTGGTCCGCCTTCTGCGCGGTCATCCGCGCGCCCGATCATCCCGACCGGCCCGCGGATTACCGCCCGCTCGACGCCTTCTGGCACAGCCGCGGCTATTCGCCGCTCGAAGGCGCGGTCGCGACCTTCTCCTGGCGCGACCACGGCGATGCGACGGAGACCGACAAGCAGCTCCAGTTCTGGATCCGCCGCCTCGATGACGAAACCACGAGGGAAGCGCCATGAAGATCGCCGCCGCCGCCTTTCCGCTCGAATGGCATGACCGCTGGAACAGCTATGTCGGCAAGCTCCGGCTCTGGGTCCGCACGGCGGCGGAGGAGGGGGC
>CAYMOD010000104.1:0-7075 GCA_964391945.1 uncultured Rhodobacterales bacterium
GGTCAACAGGGCGCGCCGGGAGTACACACGCCACAGGACCTGCCGGGGCCTCCCGCCCGATGACGGAAGATGATCCGTCTTGCGCTCGAGCGCGCCATAGACGCCGTGATCGAAGGCGCCATAGATTGTGGTGCGGGGCATCACCCGCACGTTGTCCATTCCGTTGAGTTCGGAAACGCTCCGGGCCGCCCAGTCGGCGCCCGGCATGTCATCGACGGAATAGGTCTCCGCGTTGAGCCGTCCGCCGAGGCGGAAATCCTCGTCGGCGAGGATCACGCGCAGTCCCGCGCGGCCTGCCGCGAGCGCCGCCGCGAGCCCCGCGGGTCCCGCGCCGATGATCAGCAGGTCGCAGTGAAGGAAGCCGTGGTCGTAAACATCGGGGTCAGGCTCGCCCGAGAGCCGGCCGAGACCGGCGGAGGCGCGGATCGCCGGCTCGTAGACCTTCTCCCAGAAGCTCTTCGGCCACATGAAGGTCTTGTAGTAGAACCCCGCCGTCATGAACGGCGACAGGAGATCGTTCACCGCCATCAGGTCGCGCTCCAGCGACCCGCGGTGGTTCTGGCTGGTGGCATGCAGGCCGTCGAAGAGCTCGGCCGTCGTGGCGCGCGTGTTCGGCTCCTGGGCCGCGCCGCGGCGGAGCTGGACGAGCGCGTTCGGCTCCTCCGATCCGGCGGAGAAGATCCCGCGCGGGCGGTGATACTTGAAGGAGCGGCCGACCAGCCGCACCCCGTTCGCGATGAGCGCCGAGGCCAGCGTATCGCCGGGATGACCGTCGAACTGCCTGCCGTTCCAGCTGAACCGGAGCGTCCGGGCGCGGTCCACGAGCCCGCCGCTGATCCGGTTCGCCTGGGTCGAGCGCGTGATCTGTGCCGGCGTCGCGGAATGCCCGCGCGTCGCCTGATCACGGGTCATGACCTGATCGCTCATCTCGTCCGTCCCCTCTCGCGCGCCACGTCGCGGGCGAGCGCCACGTCGGTGATTTCATGTGTCAGCGTGTTGCGGGTCACCACCAGCCATGAACGGTCGCCCTGCTCGTGGTACCAGAGCTCCCTGTGCTCACCGGCGGGATTGTCTCGCAGATGAAGATAATCGTGGAAGGCCTCTTCGACGCCTTCCTGCATGCCGTCGGGCCGGTCGATCAGGCAGACGTCGCCCTTGTAGACGAACTCCGCCGCGTCGCGCGGACCGAGAAGGGGATGATTGATGATCACGGGGCGCGCTCTCCTCCGTCAGTGCAGGTTCGGCTGGGCGCCCTGGCCCTTCTCGTCGATCGGCGCACCGCGGCGGAAGCGGTCGAGCCGGTAGGCCGCCGCGGTCGGGTGCGGCGTATCCGTCGCGAGGAGATGGGCGTAGCAGTAGCCCGACGCGGGCGTCGCCTTGAACCCGCCGTAGCACCAGCCCCCGTTGAAATAGAGCCCGTCGATATGGGTGCGGTCGATGAAGGGCGAGCCGTCCATGCTCATGTCGATCAGCCCGCCCCACATCCGCAGCAGCCGGGCGCGGCCGATCATCGGCATGATCGCCATGCCGCCCTCGCACACGTCCTCGACCACCGGCAGGCCGCCGCGCTGGGCGTAGGTGTTGTAGGCGTCGATGTCGCCGCCGAAGACGAGGCCGCCCTTGTCGGACTGGCTGACGTAGAAATGCCCGGCGCCGAAGGTGATGACGCCGGGGATGATCGGCTTCAGCCCCTCGCTGACGAAGGCCTGCAGGACGTGGGTCTCGATCGGCAGGCGCATGCCGGCCTGGGCCATGACCCGGCTCGAGGAACCCGCGACGCAGACCGCGACCTTCTTCGCCCGGATCGCGCCGCGCGTGGTCTCGACCCCGAGGCAGCGGCCGTTCTCGATCCGGAAGCCGGTGACCTCGCAATTCTGGATGATGTCGACGCCGCGGCTGTCGGCGCCACGGGCATAGCCCCAGGCGACCGCATCGTGGCGCACCGTGCCGCCGCGCGGCTGCCACAGCGCGCCCTGGATCGGGAAACGCGCGTTGTCGTAATCGAGGAACGGGCACATCCTGCGGATGCCCTCGCGATCCAGCAGCTCGGCATCGGCGCCCGACAGGCGCATCGCGTTCGCCCGCCGTGCGAAAGCGTCACGCTGGGGATCGTTGTGGATGAGGTTGAGGATGCCGCGCTGGCTCACCATCGCGTTGTAGTTGAAGTCCTGCTCCAGGTTCTCCCACATCTTCATCGACAGCTCGTAGAAGGGCTGGTTGCCCTCCAGCATGTAGTTCGAGCGCACGATCGTGGTGTTGCGGCCGACGTTGCCCGAGCCGATCCAGCCCTTTTCGAGCACGGCCACCCTGGCCTGGCCGAATTCCCTGGCGAGATAATAGGCGGTGGAGAGTCCGTGTCCGCCGCCGCCGACGATGACGATGTCGTATTCCGGCTTCGGGTCCGGCTCACGCCAGGCGGGCTTCCAGCCCCTGTTGCCGGTCATCGCCTCTTTGAAGATACGGAAAGCCGAGTAGTGCATGTCGCTGCCTGCCCTGTTGACCCTACCGGTATCTCACTGGCTGGCAGATCTTGCCTTTTCTGAGAAAGACGCGGTCATATCTGATATGGACATATCTGGTTCAGATGCGCCTCCATTCCGGATCGGTATCTTTCCGGTACCAGGATTTGCGCTCATGTCCTACGCCTGCACGGTCGAGCCGCTGCGCGCGGCGAATCTGCTGGCGCGGCGCAGGCTCTACGACGTGGTGCATTTCGCCGCCGATACACAGGCGCAGAGTTCGGGCGGTGCGATCATCACGGCCGCCTGCCGGATGGGCGAGACCCCCGATCTCGACCTGCTGCTGGTGATCGCTGGCGGCGACCCGACCAGTTTCCGCGACGCCGCCACCCTCGCCTGGCTCCAGCGCATGGCGCGGCGCGGGGTCCAGCTTGGCGGAGTCTCCGGCGGACCGGTCATCCTCGCCATGGCCGGGCTGATGGAGGGGTACCGCATGACCGTGCATTGGGAACACGCGCCCGTGCTGGCGGAACTCTCGCCCGGCATCATCGTCGAGCGCCGGCTCTACGTGATCGACCGTGACCGCGTGACCTGCGGCGGCGGCACGGCGCCGCTCGACCTGATGCATGCGCTGATCGCCGAGCATCACGGCGGGGTCTTCGCGCGGCTGGTGAGCGACTGGTTCCTCCACACCGACATCCGCGCCTCGGCCGACCCGCAGCGCGCGGGTCTCGTCGAGCGGCTCGGGACGACCTCGGCCCCGGTACTGATCGCCGTCGCGGCGATGGAGGATCACGTGGCCGACCCGCTGACCCTGCCGCAGCTCGCGACGGTCGCCGGCGTCTCGGCCCGGCACCTGAATCGTCTGTTCCACGACCGTTTCGGGCGCAGCACGATGGATTATTACCGCGCGGTGCGGCTCGACGTCGCGCAGCACCTGCTCGGCACCTCGTCGCTGTCGCTGACCGATATCGCGCTCGCGACCGGCTTTGCCGGTTCGGCCCATTTCTCCCGTGCCTTCTCGGCACGGTATGGTATGCCGCCCTCGCGCGCGCGACGCTAGGCTGACTTGAGAGGCGAACCCATGCGAATCCTTGTCCTTCAACACGAGCGAGTCGAGGATCCGGGCATTTTCCGGAACTTCTTCGCCGAGGATGGACACGCATACGAGACCATCCATCTGAACGAAGGCAGCGCTCTGCCCGGCATTGACGGTTACGACGCCCTCTGGGTGCTCGGGGGACCGATGGACGTCTGGCAGGAGGATGCCCACCCATGGCTCGCCGACGAGAAGGCATTCATCCGCGAGGCGGTCGCGGAGCGCGGGCTGCCCTTTCTCGGCCTCTGCCTCGGCCACCAGCTCCTGGCCGAGGCGCTCGGCGGCGCGGTGGGCCCGGCGGAGTCACCCGAGATCGGCATCATGGACGTGGGCCTGACGGAAGCCGGCGCTTCGGGCGTGATGTTCGACGGGATACCGGAGCGGTTTCCCTGCCTGCAATGGCATTCCGCCGAGATCACGCGGTTGCCTGAAGGCGCGCAATGCCTGGCGACCTCGCCCGCCTGCGCGGTTCAGGCAATGAAATGGGGGCCTCGGGCCCATTCGCTGCAATTCCATGTCGAGGTGGAAAAGGACACTGTCGGAAACTGGGCGGCGGTGCCCGAATACGCGTCCGCCCTGGAGCAGGCACTCGGCCCGGATGCCGCTGCACGGCTGGCAACCGAAGTCTCGGCGCAGCTGCCGGAGTTCAACGACATCGCCGAGCGGCTTTACATCAACTGGCTCCAGACCGCAGCGCGGACCTGAAGCCAGGGCGCTTTCCGATTGTATCGGACCGGGCGCTCCGTCTTGCCGGCCGGTCACGATTCCGCGTCAGCAGGTGGGTCCACCTGTTTCGAAACCGCTCCAGGGCGGGCTTGTCTGCTCACGACCGGGTGGAGCATTGTTGCGCGTCGATCTCACCCGCACCTGTCGTGAACGCCCGATCAGATTTCTGGCATCCGCCCGAGACCGAGGCGCTCGCCAAGAGCGGCGAGACTCTGGCGCGTGCGGACAGTCCAGACGGCCCTCCGCGCGGCGAAGAGGGTCGCCTGGCTCTGCAGGATCAGGCCGTCGGTCAGCACCTTCAGGTGATTGTCGCGGAGCGTCGAGCCCGTCGTGGTGATGTCGGCGATGGCCTCGGCGGTCAGGTTCTTCACCGTGCCCTCGGTCGCGCCCTGACTGTCGACGAGCTGGTAATCGGCGATCCCGTGCATGCGGAAGAAGCCGCGCACGAGGTGGTGATACTTGGTCGCGACCCGCAGGCGGAACCCGTGCGCAGCGCGGAAATCGGCGGCGACGGCGTCGAGATCGCCCATGTCGGCGACGTCGATCCAGACCGCGGGCACCGCGACGACGAGGTCGGCGCGTCCGAAGCCGAGCGGCGCGAGTTCGCTCACGCATTCCTGCCAGCGCGGGAACTGCTCGCGGATGAGATCCTGGCCGGTGATGCCGAGATGGATGCGGCCGCGGGCGAGTTCAGCCGGGATCTCGGCCGCCGAGAGCAGCACGAGTTCGACCCCCGGCACGCCGCGCACCCGCCCGGCATATTCGCGTGCCGATCCGGTGCGTTCGAGCGTCACGTCGCGGGCAGCGAACCAGTCGATCGCATCGGCTTGCAGCCGGCCCTTCGAGGGCACGCCGAGCTTGAGGCTCATGCTTCCCCCTTCAGCGCGAGCAGGGTTTCCGGACGAACGATCCCGCCCACCGCCGGCACCGGCCGGCCGCCGAGGATGCGGGTGAGCGTATCGTAACGGCCCCCCGAAGCGAGCGGCGGCAGATCGGAGCGGCCGGTCGCGCGGAAGCCGAAGACGAAACCGTCGTAATATTCGAGGGTGGTGCGGCCGAAGCTCGCCTCGAAGGGGAGCGTATCCGCGGAGAAGCCGGCCCGGCCAAGCGCCTGCAGCCGCGCGGCAAGCCGGTCGTTGGCCGGCGTCAGGGCAGGCATCGTGGCTTCGAGTTGCCGGAGTGCGGCAAGCGCCTCGGCGGCGGTGCCGCGGATCGCGGCGACGGCTTCGAGGCCCTGCACCTGCGCGGGCGTGAGCGGCGGGGTTGCCGCCTCCTCGGCGAGGCGCGCGAGGCGGCGGTCGATGTCCTCCGCCGTGCGCAGCCCGACCGGCGCACCGGCCGCCACGATCAGGTCGGGCGCGGTCCCGGCGCGCCAGGCGGCGATCAACCCGGCGCGGGCGGCGGCGAGTTCGGGCTGGCGGTTGCCGAAACGGTCGAGCAGGCGCCGGAAGGCGTGCGGACGCCACACGTGCCGCCTGAGCGCCCGCTTGCGGATATCCGTTGTCGGCAGCGCGTCGATGGCAGCGAGGATCAGCCCCATGTCGCCGGTCGCGGCTTCGATGCCGGGATGGGCGACGGCTTCGGCGATCAGGGCGAAGATCTCGGCGTCGGCCTCGGCCGGATCGGTCCCGTCGAAAAGCTCGATCCCTGCCTGGAGATATTCGACCTTCCGCCCGGAACCGGGTTCCTGCCGGCGCCAGACCGGGCCGGCATAGGCGTAGCGGGCGGGTTCTGTGGAACCCGAGGACCGCGAAGGCGTGGCCGTCGCACTCCCCATGTGCAGCCGGACGATCGGCACGGTAAAATCCGGGCGAAGCATCCGCTCGCCGCCCTCGTCGGCGGTGGTGAAGGCGCGGGCGCGGATGTCCTCGCCGTAGAGGTCGAGGAGCACCGCGGCGGGCTGGAGCGCCTCGGGGGCGACACGCACCGCGCCGGTGCGGGTCAGGATGGCGAGGATGCGCGCGACCTCGGCCTCGCGCCGGTTGAACGCAGACCCGGCGTGCGTCGCGGGGGCGCTCAGCGCCCGCCCCGCGCGAGCATGGCGCGGACCTCCTCGACGAGGCGGGCACGCGGCACCTCGATCTGGGCGGGCTGGGACTTCCACTCGTCATGGGTGTCGATGTCGGCGGCGAGGCGGGCACCGAGCGCCAGATCCTTGAGCTGGACGACGCCGCGCTCGCGTTCGTTCCCGCCCTCGATCACCGCGACAGGTGCGGCGCGTTTATCCGCGTATTTCAGCTGTTTGGCCATGTTGCCACCCCCGAGAAAAAGCTCGGCGCGGATACCGGCGCGGCGGAGCTCGACCGCCACCGCCTGATAATCGGTAAGGCGAGCGCGGTCCATGACGGTGACGATGACCGGACCCGCCGGAGCGTCCTCGGTCCGCCCCTTGGCGGCGAGGGCAGCAAGCAGGCGATCGACCCCGATCGAGACCCCGGTGGCAGGCACGGTCTCGCCGGTGAAGCGGCGGACGAGGTCGTCGTAGCGGCCGCCGCCCGCGACCGAGCCGAAGGAGCGCGGACGGCCCTTTTCGTCGCGGATCTCGAAGGTCAGCTCGGCCTCGTAGACGGCGCCGGTATAGTAGCCGAGGCCGCGGACGACCGAAGGGTCGAGGAGGATGCGCTCGGGTCCGTAGCCGCCGGCGTCGAGCAGGGTGGCGATCGCTTCGAGCTCGTCGACGCCGGCGCGGCCGGTGGCCGACGGGCCGACGAGTTCGCGCAGGCGTGCGAGCGTGGCGGCGGCGTCTTCGCGGCGGGCATCCGTGAAGGCGAGGACGACTTCCGCCGCCTCC
>CAYMOD010000105.1:0-7074 GCA_964391945.1 uncultured Rhodobacterales bacterium
ATTGCCGACACCCTCGGCGCCCTCCTGAAGTACCAGGACGACATCGCCCGGATGCAGGGATCGGAGGCGAAGAAGATCCTCGACGAATCCCGCGCCGGGCTCGTCCCCGGATAAGGATCCGTGGATGCATCCACGGTTTCACCCGCGTTTCCACCAACGATCACGAGGAGAATATCAATGTCACGCAGGATCCTGGCCTTTGCCGCCGTCCTTGCGCTTGCCCCCGCTGCTGCCATCGCCGACGACGACCGGGCGCCCACCCCGGAGGAGCGCGCGCAGATCGAACAGGTCCTGCGCGCCGAGGGCTACACCCGCTGGGACGAGATCGAGCTCGATGACGGTGTCTGGGAAGTGGACGACGCCATCGGTGCGGACGGGCGGGAATACGACCTCGAACTCGACCGGAACTTCCGGATCATCAAGATCGACGACTGAGCCCATGCCGCCGGGGAAGCCTGCGTGGGGCCTCCCTTGGCGGCGTTAATACTTGGGTAGGTTTTACCTACGCCCTGAAATCAAGCACTTAAGGAGGTTTTCACGCGTGGGCGCCTTTTCCCCACGGCAGCGGCACCGGCCCTGATGGCGCGTCCCGCCGACCTGTCCGCCCCTGGGGAGGGCAAGCTCGCCGCTAATATCCTCCACTTCGCCCGGGCGCTCCGCCGGGCCGGGCTTCCCGTCGGCACCGGCCGCGTCGTCGAGGCGATCCGCGCGGTCGAGGCCGCGGGTTTCACCGACCGCGATGACTTCTTCCACACCCTTCAGGCCTGTTTCGTCTCCCGCCCCGAGCACCGGCAGGTGTTCGCGCAGATGTTCCGCCTCTACTGGCGCGACCCGCAGTTTCTCGAACACATGATGAGCCTGCTGATGCCGACGTTGCGCGGCGTCAGCGAATCCCGCGATCCCGCCGATGCCGAGCGCCGCGCCGCCGAGGCCCTGCTCGCAGGCGCCGAGGCGCCTTCTTCGCCCCCGCACGACCCAGGGGAGGAGCAGGTCGAATTCGATGCCCGCCTCACCTTCTCGGCCGACGAGCGGCTCCGGACCATGGATTTCGAGCAGATGTCACCGACCGAGATCGCGGAGGCGAAACGCGCCATCGCCCGGCTCGACCTTCTGGTGCGCCCGCTTCCCTCGCGCCGCACCCGTCCCTCGCCGCGCGGCCGCGCCGCCGACTGGCGCGGCACGCTCCGCCAGGCGCTCAGGACCGGCGGCGAGGTCGAGCGGCTGATGCTGAAGGCGCGCCGCAAGCGCTGGCCGAATCTCGTCGCGCTCTGCGACATCTCGGGCTCGATGGCCGCCTACAGCCGGATGTTCCTCCATTTCCTCCATGCCGCCGCCAACCAGAAGGGCGCGGGCTGGGCCGAGGTCCATGCCTTCACCTTCGGCACCCGGCTCACCAACATCACCCGCCACCTGCGCACCCGCGATCCCGACACCGCCCTCGCCGCCGCCGGCCGCGAGGCGCGCGACTGGGAGGGCGGCACCCGGATCGGCGCCTCCCTTCACGCCTTCAACCGCGACTGGTCGCGCCGCGTCCTGCCCTCGGGCGCCGTCGTCCTCCTCATCACCGACGGTCTCGACCGCGACGACCCTGACCGGCTCGCCCGCGAGATCGAGCGCCTCCACCTCTCCGCGCGCAAGCTGATCTGGCTGAACCCGCTCCTGCGCTGGGACGGATTCGCGCCACGCGCCGGCGGCGTCCGCGCCATCCTGCCCCATGTCGACAGTTTCCGCGCCTGCCACTCGATCGCCTCGCTCGAGGATCTCGCCGCCGTCCTCTCCCGTCCCGAGGACGCCGGCGAGCGCGCGCGCCTCCTTGCCCGGCTCTGACCCCGCTCAGACCTCCGCCCGACGCAGCAGGTAGCCAAGACCGCCCATCCGGAACCAGCGGTAGCCGTAGGGTTCGAGCAGCACGCGATGTCTGCCCCCCTCGCCCGCCTCGCTATGCTCGCGCCCGAGGAGGTTGATCAGCCGCCCTCCTTGCCTGTCACCGGCGCCGGGCACGAAATGCACCTCGCGGCCCTCGGCCTTGAAGTTATGCAGGAAGAACACGCTGTTGTTCTGCCAGTCGTAGCGCAAGCCGAGCACCGCCGGATCGCCGACATCGACGATCCCGAATCTGCCCCAGCCGATCTCCGGGATCTCCTTGCGCATCCGGATCACCCGCTCGAACCAGTTGAGGAGCGAATCGGGATCGCGCCGCTGTTCGGCCACGTTGAGATGCTCGAACCCGTAGGGCCCGCCCGAGATCACCGGCCGCACCGGCTTTTCGGCGAGCGTGAACCCCCCGTGCGGCTCGTCCGACCACTGCATCGGCGTCCGTGCGCAGTAGCGCTCGGGGAGGCTGAGGTCGTCGCCCATCCCGATCTCGTCGCCCATCCGGATCACCGGCGTCCCCGGCAGCGTCATGAGCAGGCTGTTGGCGAGTTCGATGAGCCGCCGGTCGCCGCCGAACATCGGCGCGAGCCTGCGCCTGATGCCGCGCTGGTAGAGCTGATGCTCGGGTTTCGGGCCGAACGCCTCGAAGACCCGCTGCCGCTCCTTCTCCGGCAGCCGCCCGAGGTCAAGCTCGTCGTGGTTGCGCAGATGCAGCGCCCATTGCGCGACCTCCGGCCGCTCGCGCGTCCGCTCCATCGCTCCGGCGACCGGCGCCGCCTCGCCGGCCGCGAGCGAATAGAACAGCCACTGGTTGACGGGGAAGTTGAACATCATCTGCAGCCGGTCGCCATCGCGTCCGAAGAAGCACATGTTCTCCTCCGGCGAGACATTCGCCTCCGCGAGCAGCACGACCTCCCCTTTCCGCCACTGCGCGAATTCGCGGAATCCCCGCAGAAGCTCGTAGTTCGGTTCGCTGGACGCGCGGTCGGGAGCGATACGCTCGATGATGAAGGGCGCCGCGTCGATCCGGAATCCCGCCACGCCGAGCTGCAGCCAGAACCCCATGATCTTCAGGATCTCGGCCTGGACATGCGGGTTGTCGATGTTGAGATCGGGCTGGTGGTTGTAGAAACGATGGAAATAGTACTTCCCGGCCTTGCGATCACGGGTCCACGTCGTCTTCTGCACACCGGGAAACACGATGCCCTTGTGGGCATCGGGCGGTTTCCTGTCCGCCCAGATGTACCAGTCGTGATACGGGCTCTCCGGCCCCTCCCGCGCTGCCTGGAACCAGGGGTGCTGGTCCGAGGTGTGGTTGACCACGAGATCGATCAGCACGCGGATGCCGCGCTGTTCGGCGTCATGGGTGAACTCGACGAAATCGCCGAGCGTCCCGAAGCGCGGATCGATGCCGTAATAGTCCGAGATGTCGTAGCCGTTGTCCTTCCGCGGCGAGGGCTGGAACGGCATCAGCCAGATCGCCGTCGCCCCGAGCCCCTGCAGATAGTCGAGCCGCCGCCGGAGCCCGATGAAATCGCCGATCCCGTCGCCGTTGCCGTCGAGCAGCGTTTCGACCGAGCAGCAGTAGATCACCGCATTCTTGTACCAGCGCTCGCTGACCATGCGCTCTCCCTCGCGATATGCGTGCGGGACAGTCTCCGCCATCCGAGGCTAGCCGCCGTTCGTCCCCTGTGAAAGCCGGAACGGCCGTGCTTTCATCGCGTGAAGCGCCCTCTTATGTTTGCGTCATGGAAACCGCCGAACACGATCGCATTCCCGAGACCGCGCGCGCCTGGATCGAGGCCGGGCGTCGGGTAGCTCTCGCCACCGTGGTCGAGACCTGGGGCTCGGCGCCGCGGCCGCGCGGCGCGCAGCTCGCGATCGGCGGGGGCGCGGAGATGATGGGCTCCGTCTCCGGCGGCTGCGTCGAGGGCGCGGTGGTGGCCGAGGCTCTCGAGGCGATCGGGGATGGGACGCCCCGCCTCCTCACCTTCGGCGTCACCGACACCGACGCCTTCGCGGTGGGCCTCGCCTGCGGTGGCACGATCCGGGTGCTGGTGGAGCCGGTCGGTGTCGGCGACGGCCTCCCCTTGGCCCTTCTTGGCGACCTCGTCGCCGCCCGCGAGGCGCGCCGGCCCGCCGTCTACGCCATCCGCCCGGAGACATGGGAGCGCCGCCTGCTCACCGGACCCGGCGATCCGCTCTGGCCCGAGGCGGAAGCGGCGCTTGCTGCCGACCGCTCCGGCTTTGCGGGAGAATGGTTCCTCGGCGTCCACAATCCGTCCCTGCGCATGGCGGTGATCGGCGCCGTCCATATCGCCCAGGCGCTGGTGCCGATGGCCCGTATCGCCGGCTACGACGTGCTCGTCATCGACCCGCGCGAGGCCTTCGCGAGCGCCGAGCGTTTCCCCGGCACGCGGCTATCGCACGACTGGGCGGATACCGCACTCGCCGAATTCGGCATCGACGCGCGCACCGCCATCGTTGCCCTCACCCACGATCCGAAGATCGACGACCCCGCCCTCGCGGCCGCGCTCCGCGCCCGGCCCTTCTACATCGGCGCGCTCGGCTCGACCCGGAGCCATGCGAAACGCGTGGACCGGCTGCGCAGCGCGGGCTTCTCGGAAGCGGAGATCGCCCGCATCCATGCCCCGATCGGCGCCCCGATCGGCGCGAGTTCGCCCGCCGAGATCGCGATCGCCATCCTCGCCCAGATCACCGAGCGGCTGCGCCGCCCCGAGAGGCGGCCCTGATCCCATGCGTTTCGGCCCGATCCTCCTCGCCGAGGCCGAGGGCGCGATCCTCGCGCATTCGCTGACGCTCGGGCGCACCCGGATCAGGAAGGGCCGCCGCCTCGACCCGGACGACCTCCGCGCCCTTGCGGAGGCCGGCATCGAGACCGTCGTCGTCGCCCGCCTCGATCCGGGCGACCTTGGCGAGGACGAGGCCGCGGCCGAACTCGGCATGGCTCTCGCCCCCGATCCTGCCGCGCTCTGCCTCACCCGCGCAGCACCCTTCACGGGGCGGCTCAACCTCTTCGCCGCCGCCGCCGGCGTGCTCCGGGTGGACCGGGACGCGGTTGACGCCTTCAACGCCGTCGATCCCGCGATCACCCTCGCCACCCTGCCCGACTGGGCCCGCGTCGAGCCGCGCGCCATGGTCGCCACGATCAAGATCATCCCCTACGGCGTTCCCGGCGCCGCTGTCGCGCGCGTCCGCGACCGGCTGGTGGTGGCGCCGATCCGCCTCCTTCCCTTCCGCCCGTTCCGCGCCGGCCTGATCCTGACCTGCCTGCCAGGGATGAAACCGAGCCTCCTCGACAAGGGTGCCGAGGCCATCGCCGCCCGCATCCGCACCCTCGGCGGCGAGATCGGCATACCGCGCGTGGTGCCGCACGAGATCGAAGCCGTGGCCGAGGCGATCAGAACGACCGCAGGCGACCCGCTCCTTATCCTGACCGTGTCCGCGACCTCCGACCCGGCCGATACCGCCCCCGCCGCCCTTGTCGCCGCCGGCGGGCAGCTCCTCCGCCTCGGCATGCCGGTCGATCCCGGCAACCTCCTTTTTCTCGGTACGCAGGCGGATCGCGCCGTCGTCGGCCTGCCCGGCAGCGTCCGCTCGCCCGCCCTCAGCGGTGCAGACCGGGTGCTGGAGCGCCTTGCCGCCGGCATCGCGATCACACCCCAAGACATCGCCGCGATGGGCGTCGGCGGGCTTCTGAAGGAGATTCCGACCCGGCCGCAGCCGCGCGCCCGGCGCCCGACTCCGGCTGCCGCGCTGCCCCGGATTGAGGCGCTGCTGCTCGCCGCCGGCGCCTCGCGGCGCATGGCCGGACGCGACAAGCTGCTCGAATCCGTCGAGGGCGAACCGATGCTCGTCCGCGCCGCCCGCGTGGCGCTCGCCAGCGCGGCGGCGCGGGTGATCGTCGTCCTGCCTCCGGGCGCGGAGGCGCGCCGGGCCATCCTTCGTGACCTTCCCGTCACCATCGTCGAGGCGCCTGCCGCCGCCGAAGGCATGGCAGGCTCGCTCCGCGCCGGTATCATCGCGATCCCCGACGCGGCCGACGCGGTCGTCCTGATGTTCGCTGACATGCCCGAAGTGACGGCCGCCCATGTCGACCGCCTGCTCGCCGCCTTCGATCCGGCCGCGGGAAGGGAAATCTGCCGTGCCATCGATGCAGATGGCCGGCCCGGTCATCCCGTCCTCTTCGGCCGCCGCTTCTTCGAAAGCCTCGCCGCGCTTACAGGCGATCGTGGCGCACGCGACATCCTCCGGGACGCCACCGAATACCTCGTCGATGTGCCGACGCCGGGACGCGGCGCGACGCTCGATCTCGATACGCCCGAGGCATGGAAGGCCTGGCGCGCCGGGCGCCAGGGCGATTGCGAAGCAGATGGACGCACCTGCTGATCCGAAACCGCAACTGATCAACCAGCCAATGCGCCCGGTCCGATTCCGATACAGTCCGGTCGGAAATTCCGATCAGAAATTGCTCTGACCGGGCAGCCGGAGCACACCGTCGCGGCCATTGACCCGCACCCGCACCGAATCATCGCCGACCGTGGCGATCTCGACACCGTTCACGGTCTCGCCGGCCCGCACCCGCTGGACCGCGCCATTTGGCAGGAGCACCAGCGCATGCCGCCGGCTCGACGTACCGAAGACACCGATCAGCGTCACCTCACCGCTGCCGCGCGTTGCCTGCGGCACGAAGCTCCGCGCCGAGGTCTGCGACTGGACCCGTGCCGCCTGTTGCTGTGCCGATGAGGGCGCCACCGCCACCACCGGCATGGGCGGTTCCGCGAGTGCGGGATCGCCCGGGCGGACGGTGATCGGCGGCGTCACCCGCCGTGATTCCGGCCGCATTACGGGAGCCGCGCTTGTCGACGGATCTGCCGCCGCCACCTCCAGCGCTGCGGTTATCGCCGCCGCGAGCTGCGCCGCGTCATCCCCGTCCGCAGGTCGCGGCAGAGGGCGCGCCGATGCCGACCCGGCCGCTTCTTCCGGGAGCGGAACCGGCGTCGTCACGCTTGGCCGGGCCAGCGGCCGCGGGCCAGCGACCAAGGGGGGAGGCGCGAGCGCAGCCGGTCGCGGCGCCGGCCCGAGCACCGCCACCCGAGGATAGGACTTGACCTCCGCCGCCGGTGACGCCGCGGCGAGGAGCGCCGCCTCCCGCACCTCCGGCGGCACGCTGCGGCT
>CAYMOD010000106.1:0-3163 GCA_964391945.1 uncultured Rhodobacterales bacterium
CCCGCTCTGCCTTCGTGCGCCGCCGCCGGCCAGTCGGTCCCTCGGCCACACCTCCAGCCGCCAAACTCCACCGCCCGTCGGGCCGTCCAAATGGACGCCCATTTTGCCGTCTCTTTCCAAACCAGCACCTCCGCAGCACTCACGCACAGAGAATGCCCGGTCAAATCACCAGCGGCAGGAGGGAGCGGCATCGCGCTTACCCTGATAGGAGCCAACCACCCAGATCAAGCTCTGGATGTCGATCATGTCCCGTGGATGGAGGTCGGCAATCGCGGCCCTTGTCCTGTCGGCAAGGTTAAGCAGGAAGCGATAGACAGCGGGAAGGAGGCGCGCCTCGTAGGTGACCGCAAGGGGATGACCCACACGCACCGCGAAATTCCGGGTTACCAGCGGCTTGAGGAACATGTGCGTCTCTGGCCACCAGAGGAACGGCAGGTAGGTCGCAACCGTCCAGTTCGCGCAGCCATGGGGCTTGAGGACGGATTGGAGCCTGTGCAGGGCCGCATCGGTCGGCTCGGCGGCAAATGCGGTGGCGGCTTGGATGAAGGCGTCAGCCGAGGGCCGCGCAGCACATCGCGCACGCGCATCGCCTCGAAGGGCGAGAGCAGGTTGGTGCCGGCGAAGGCAACAAGGACGGGCTCGGCAAGCCCGTCCTCCGCGAGCACCCGCTCGAGCGGTGCCAGCGCATCGAGCCGGCTCTGGGCCGCGACCTTGTAGTCGCGCTCCAGGCTGGCAAAGCCGATCGACGGGAAGCCGTTCGGAAAGAACTGCAGAAAGCGCCTGCGGGCTCCCTCGTAGCCGAAGTATCGGGGGTCCGACTTGTCAGCTTCGTGCTGCAGGCGGGACCAGACGTCCTCGGGGTCGGGGCCTTCGATGCGGCATCGACCCGACGATGCGGCTGTACGCGGCCTATCGGCAAGAGGTGCTCCGCCGCGGCATGATCAGCCCCGGAGAGGACGATCGGAACTTCATGCGGCCCTACCGCACCCAGGGCAGATTCTGGACGGACGAAGCCCTCTGGGATCTCGGCTTCGAGACGCTGAGGACCTACGGGCTGGTCTCTTCCTGATCCCGCCCATGCCCGGCATCGAAGCCTCCCCGGAGAGTATCGGGCGGGAGGAAAACCACCAATCATGAGGCCGGGGCAGCCTCTCTCCAGCCAAGCAGCGCCAGAACGAGGGCGCGCGCTCCCACTGCGTAGAAGACACCCGCAACCGAATACAGGCACCACTCCAGTGTCTTCGAGAGAATGCCGTCCTCCGCCGTGCCGAGCAGTACCCAAACCAGGGGAATCGCCAGCGCAACTGCTCCCTTATGCGATCCTTCGAAGGCATGGGGAACCACCAGGAGGCCAAGGAACGCCATCGCCAGCAGTGCAGCGCCGGGCTGGGGCCAGAAGGTGTAGAGCACGGCGAAGGCAACCGCTACCGCGCCCGCGAAAAACGCCGAGAGCACGCTCTCAAGGCCGGTCTCACGCACTTCACGGCGGTTGAGCGAGACGAGCACGATCGCGATGGTGAAGAGCACGCGCATCGCCGAGCTCAGGTTGAAGACGAGCAGCAGCGTGAATGCCGGCAGCATGACCAGCGTCGCCACCGCAGCACCGCGCGTCCGATCCACCGGGTTACCCCGGGACACCGGAGGAGCTGCTGCCGGGGTGGCAATCCGTGGCGTGGGGAACAGGGCGAAGGCGAGATAGAGGCCGCCGACGGCGAGCACGCCGTTCAGCGCGAATGCCCTTGAAAGCGCACCACCGGCCAACTCGGACTGCCCGGTCACGATCGAGAGCAGGATGGCGAAGGTCTGCAGAAGCATGCCGACCAAGACAGTTTTCGGCTCGGCCTGCAGCCGGAAGGCATGGAACAGCACCAGACCAACGAACCCGACCATGAGGTAAGGATACTGGCTCAGCACCCCGGCGATGCTCTCGAAGCCAAGCGGCAGCGCCACCAGAAGCAGCGCCAGCACGATGGCGTTCGCGAGCGACGGAGGCGCAGGCATCTTCAGTGCGAAGGTGGCAAAGAGCATGGCCGAGACGAAGGGCAGGGGCGCATCCATCCAGATCGCCACACCGTAGACAAGCGGGGTACCCAGCGCTACGCGCAGCATCTGCTGCGCGGCGGCTGGATCAGTAGACATAGGAGACCAGCGCACGCGCCCGGATGAGGAGCCGCCAGAGCGGTCGCAGCCAGATGGCCTCTTCGGTATAGACCATCACCGTCGCCTGCGAACCGAGCCGAACCACGCCCCGGGGCAGGCTGTCCGGCGGATCGAAGTCGAGGCGGACCGCGAAGCGCTGCGGCTCACTCATCCAGCTGTTCTGCGGCGGCGTGGCAATCAGAGTGCCCGGCTGCGCTGCCTGGTTCACCGTGTCGATGCCGCCACCGAACGACACGACCCGCGCCGGCAAAACCCGCCCCGGCATCACATCGAGAACAACTGCGGCGGTGTCACCCGCCCTGATATTCTCCAGCTGGTTCTCGCGGAACCATGCGACGACCCAGCCGCCCCGCAGGTCGATCAGCGTCAGGATCGGCTGTCCGGCGGTTGCCGTCTGGCCAGGGCCGAGGCTGAAGTTGGTGACCCGGCCGCGGGTCGGGGCCACGATCCGCGTCTGGGCCAGGTTGAACTGCGCCGTCTCGAGCGCCGACGCTGCGGCTCGGAGTTGCGGATTATCCGCGCCCGCCGACCCAAGCGCTTCCTGAGCGCGGCGCAACTCGGCTTCGGCAGCCGCGACCGACGCTTCGTCCGAGGCAACATCAGCCAGCGCCTCGTCGCTGCGGGCGGTCGGCATGACGCCTCGCTCGACAAGCTCGAGCGTACGCTCGGCGTGAGCGCGGCTGTTGGTCAGCGCCGCCTGCGCTACGGCGACGCGGGCCTGCGCGGCGGCAACGTCGGCGGTCGAGGCGCCTATCGTCTGTCCGGCCTGCGCGAGCTCGGCCTCGGCGGCCTCCACCGCCAGCCGGAACGGCGTCGGGTCGATCTCGGCCAGGAGCGTGCTTGCCTCGACGGTCTCATTGTCGCTGACCGAAACCCGCAGCAACTCGCCCGACACCCGGGAGGAGATCGGCAGCACGAGTCCTTCAGCCGTCCCGATCGAGGTGACGGGCGCGGTCCGGTCACTGGCAATCTGCAAGGCGAGCAGGCCGAGAAGTACCGCGCC
>CAYMOD010000106.1:3263-7019 GCA_964391945.1 uncultured Rhodobacterales bacterium
GGCGTTCTCGACCGAGCAGCAGCGGGCCATCGGCCGGCGGATGGTGTTCACGGCTGTCGCTACCGCGGTGATCGTGTTCATCACTGGCGCGCTGCTCCTGCAGCTGCTGCACATCACCTCCGGTGCCGTGGCGGCCGCTGGCGGCATCATCCTCGCCATCCTTGCGATCAGGATGGCGCTGGGGCCAGGCGACGAGGTGGTCAAGGATATAGAGGCGCCGGCAGATCCGCAGAAGCTCGCGGTCTATCCGCTGGCGGTGCCGTACCTGTTCAACCCGGTTGGTATCACTGTCCTGATCATCGCCTCCGAGTGGGCGGATTCGGTGGCAGACTCGGCGCTCGTGCTTGGCCTGGTTTTTCTGGTTGGCCTGCTGGATTTCCTGATCTTCAGCAATATCGACAAGGTCGCCAGGCGGGTCAATCCGACCACGCTTGTCGTCTCCGAAATCGTCTTCGGTGTCCTGTTGACCGCGGTTGGCGTCCAGCTCTTTGTCTTCGGGCTCCGGCTCCTCGGCATCCTGACGACCATGGTGCCAGCCCATTGATCGGAGTGTGAAGGCCAAAGTCGACGGACCGCGAGCTTCGGCCAAGTTTTGCGATGGAGGCATGCTATCCGCGAATTCTGGCGAGTTCTGTCGATTGTCGTGGCGCTACTTGCGCTGGTGCTGGCTGGCTGCAGCCGGCCGCCGGAACTCATCGGCGTCGACAATCCGGAGATCCCGGTCGAATCCGTGCCCGATCTTCGCCGGCACCGTGTCTTCATTGCCACCACGCGCGAGGCATCCGAAGTGGTGGGTGCCTTTTATTCAGCTGGTCGTGCGCCCGAACTTGGCCTCGCCTCGGTTGAGGTCACCGTTCCCCCGAACCACGTCCTCGGACAACTCGAACGACCAGAGCACCTGCCGCCCGACCCGCGCACCGAGTTCACGGTTGTCGATCCGGTAATCTACCGCAACGACGCCTCGTTCATCTCGGAGATCAATCGCGAGCTCACAGCCTATCGGGCGAGCGAGCGCAAGCTCCTCCTCTTCGTCCACGGCTACAATAACACGACGAGCGATGCGCTGCTTCGATTGGCGCAATTCGTCAACGACACCGGGTTTCAGGGGGTTCCAGTGCTCTTTACCTGGGCCTCCGCGGCCAGGGCACCATTTTACGTCTACGACCTCAACAGTGCGCTTGTCGCGCGCTTCAAGATCAAGGAAATGTCCGACATTCTTGTTCGCACCGAGGCCGACAGCGTCGATATCTTTGCCCATTCGATGGGGACGTTTCTCACCATGGAAGGGCTCATCGACGCACAGCAAGCCGGCTACCTCGGGCGCCGCAAGACGATCAACCACATCATGTTGGCGGCGCCCGACATCGACATCGACCTTTTCCGCACCCAACTCGAACTGCTGCCCTCGGAAATACGGGAAAGAATGTATCTCCTCGTCTCCAGGGACGACAGCGCGCTCCGCATGTCGCGCCGGATTGCGGGCGGCGTTCCGCGCGTCGGCGCCGCCGACGCGGCGGAACTGGAACAGCTTGGGCTGACCGTCATCGACCTTTCCAAGATCAATGACTCGAGTTCAGGCAGCCACGCCAAGTTCGCCGGCTCCCCCGAGGTCGTCCGCCTCATCGGGGCCGGGCTCAGGTCTGTCGGCCGTTTCGGGGAAGACACCACCCCCGGACTCGAGAAGCTGCTGGCAAACGTGCCGATCCGCATCTCTGGAAATTGAGCGTGCGCCCGGGTGGTGGTTCTGCCCCATCTGATCCGGATCCATGCGATCCATCAGGCTGACTGATCATGCTTCGCATAGCTCGCTGCGGAAAATCCTGCGGGTGCTTTGCAGGTTCGTTCGTAGGGATGTAGAGACGCATTTCTTGCCATTGGGGGCGGACCAACTCAGGCGCGGCGAGGCGGGCACTGCAGCGGAGAAGCACCCACCCGGAGTTGCCACGGGATTGGGCGAAGTCAGGCGAGTTCGGCGAGGAGCTTCGCCGTCTCGGGCATGCGGGCCAGTGAGCCGTCGATCCGCTCGCGCCAGCGGCGGCCGCGGCCGCGGGCGTTCTCGAGCGCTTCGGGGAGATCCTCGGGGCGCTCCTCGGCAAGGAAACCGATCAGGAGTTCAGCCTGGAGGCGGTCCTTTCGCGCCTTGTCGGTCGCGTTACTGTCGGGCGCCGGTCGGCAACTATGAGCTTGTGGATGGAGAAGCGCTCTGGCCTCGGTACGCGGACCAGCACGCCGTCGCGGTAGACGACGGCCGCCGGAATCAACTCTCCGATGAGATAGTTGAGGTAGTGCAGACTCTGCGCCGAGATGCCGGGCGCGGGCAGGTCGCGTATGTTCTCGTCATCACTGAAGGAAGGCGTGAGGAACTCGACCACCGGCCTCGTCGCGGGTCTGGCGCCACCTCCAACTCCGGTGTCGCTGGTCAAGCGAGGGCGCGGGCTCGAATGCAAGATCGCCGAGCGTCACCTCGGGCCCGGGGTCGACAGTCTCTATCTCGGCAAGCGCGAAGATAGGCGCTCGAAGTTCGTCACGTCGATGTCGCGAGCAGAGACCCTCTGGTCGAAGCCGAGGCGGATGCCAAGCCCGCCCTCGTAGAGCCGGAAAGCACCCGTGCCGACGAGGACGCCGCCGCCATGACACCAACGTAGGAGCCATCGCCGGTTATGATAGGCGCTCTTAGTCGCGCTTGTCGTCGCCGGCTGGGTCGCGATCGCACTCGAGAACAGGGCCGAGCGGATCGCCAAGCTCGAGGTGTCGCTATCGACCGCCGAGCGCGATCGCGACCGGGCGCTCACCGCCGCCGCGACGCTCGAGGACCAGCTCGCCGCCGTCGTTCGCGAGAGCGAAGCCGCCCGACGCCGACGACCTGATGCCGACACGATCAGGAAAGGGATCGCCAATGCCGCACCGGAAGATGACGCTCCCGTTGCTCCTGTCCTGCGCAATGCTCTTGACCGCCTGCGCGGGCTCCAGGCCCGCTGAGCGCGTGATCATTGCGTCGCCGGAGACGCTGCTGACATGCCAAGACGCGCCGGCGATCCCCGAGGCGCCGACGCAGCGCGACGTGGCGCGGCTGCTGGTCGACTACCATGAGGCGCCCGGCGACTGCCGGGGCAAGCTCGACGCGATCCGCGGGCTGGCGCACGCCGCGGTGGGGTAGGGCGGCTATCGCTCCTCCTCCTGGTTCCGGGTCCGCTTCTCCCGCTCCCGGAGATCGCGCTCGTGAGCGAGGACGGCGATCCAGCCCAGGCCAGCGACGATCGCCGGCATCACGACGCCGAAAATGATCCAGTCGCTCGTCATATCTTGAGCCCCCGTGCGATCGTCTCGCGGCAACTGTAGCACGATTTCTAACAGCCAATCGGGGCCGGCCATTGCAGCCGGCCCATTTCGTCCACCGCGTGAGGTGCGCGATTAGCCCTTGCGGCCCTCGCCCTCGCCGTCCTTGCTCGCCCGTCTCCGGCATCGTCAGCGCATCAGCGGCCGCAAGCGCGCCGAGGGATCGACCTCGTCAGTGTCCGGCCGCTTGTCCTCCGGGTCGAGGAGGTCGATCCGGAGCGTCGAGTAGCGTCCCCGGTGGAATCTCCACGCCTCAGTAAGTCCGTGGCGCAGAGCCTCGTCCCGGCTCCCGTAGATCCCATGGCCGACGTCTGCGTCGTAGTCAGCAAGCATGCGTGCAGGCACGCGCACGATGACTTCGACCGTTTCGGGAGGCTCGGCGCCGGCCGATTCTTCAGTCTCGTCGCTCATAGCGATCTC
>CAYMOD010000107.1:0-7012 GCA_964391945.1 uncultured Rhodobacterales bacterium
GAGCGGCGCCGCCACCATGAAGATGATCAGGAGCACCAGCATCACGTCGACGAAGGGCGTGACGTTGATCTCCGACATCGGCCGGGGCGCACGGCGGCGACGCCGGCGGCCCCCGCCCTCTCCCCGGGTCACGCTCGCGCCCATGTCAGGCCGCCTCGTCGAGCTGCCGCGACAGGATGAGGGCGAATTCGTCGGCAAATCCCTCGTGCATGCCGACCACGGCCCCGGCCTCGCCGTTGAGCTTGTTGTAGAAGATCACCGCCGGGATCGCCGCGAGGAGGCCGAGGCCGGTGGCGAGCAGCGCCTCGGCGATGCCGGGCGCCACCACCGCGAGGTTGGTCGATTGCTGGAGCGCGATCTCCTCGAACGCGTGTTTGATGCCCCAGACCGTGCCGAAGAGCCCGACGAACGGTGCCGTCGCCCCGACCGTGGCAAGGAAGTTGAGGCCGCGGTTCAGCCCCTCGGATTCGCGCTCGATCGCCACGTTCATTGCCCGGTCGATCCGCGCCTGCGCCCCGGGGATGAGTCCGCCGCTCGGCCGGTGCGAGCGCCGCCATTCCGTCATCCCGGCGACGAAGACACGTTCCGACCCGCTCGCCGGATCGGCGCTCACCCGGTCGTAGACCGCATCGAGCGGCTCGCCCGACCAGAAGGTATCCTCGAAGTTGCGCGCCTGCGCGCGCGCCCTGCGAAGGTCGAGATGCTTCTGGATGATGATTGCCCAGGACCAGAACGACGCCACGATCAGCAGGATCATCACGAGCTTGACCGTGAAGGTCGCCCGCATGAAGAGCGCCCACAGGGAAAAATCGATCTCCTGCGCCGCGGCGAGTGATTCCATTTCCATTCGCTATCCGCTCGACTGTCCCGGAAAGGTGTCCGGCCTGGGGGTGGTTTCGCTGCCTGCCCGGAACATCCCGGGCGTCTCGTCTGCCTCGGGCCGCGTCTTGATCCCGCGCGGCTCGGGCTCGACTATAGATGAATCCGCATGCTGTGTGTCGAAATATCCGTGAACTGTCCAGTGATCCGGCGCGCGATCAACCGGAGGGTGTAAAAACGGCCCTGACTTCCGCCGGCACCCGCGCCGGCCTTCCATCGCGGCCAAGACAGGCAAGCACCACACGGGTTTCCGCAAGGCAGGTCTCTCCCCGCCAGATATCCTGACGCAGCACGAGGCGGGCGCCGCCTGCGGCTTCGGCGCGCGTCGTCACGCAGAGTTGATCCTCGAGCCGCGCGGGACGCAGATAGCGCGCGCTCGCCTCGCGAACCGCGAAGACAACCCCGAGCCGGTCGCGGATCTCCGTCTGACGGATGCCCCGCGCCAGCAGCGCCTCGGTCCGCGCGCGCTCGGCGAATTTCAGGTAATTGGCGAAATAGACGATCCCGCCCGCGTCGGTGTCCTCCCAGTAGACCCGGAGGAAATGGCGATGCACCGTTTCCGCGCTATCCCCCTCTGGATGCGCCCCTCCCCGGCTCATGCGCCGGGATGGACGAGGCTGAGCCTCCGGGCCGAGGCATCGATCTCACAGACATGCAGCCGGTCGCCGTCGCGGACGTCGACCGTCGCGGTGCCATCCGCCGCCCTGCCGCGCCAGGTCGGTGTCACCGCCTCCATGCCGCGGCCGATATGCGCGGCGGTCGCCTCGGCACAGGCCCGTTCCTGGCGGATCCGGAGATCGGCGGTCTCCGGCGCCTCGGTCTCCGGGGCGGTGACGCAACCGGCAAGGCCGGCGACGAGAAGGGCGGGCAGAAGGCGCGGCATCGGGACATTCCTCGATTGACCCGACCGATCATCCGGCCGATCGCCCGCTCCGTCAACGGCAGCCCCCGGAGCGGCGAAATCATGCATATGTTTCGTGCATGCTCCGCGTATCGAATCTTCCGTGTTGTTTCCGTGATCTCACCCGTCTCCGAACAGGTTCGCCGTTCCTGCCTCCCGCGGCACGGCGAGCCCGAGATGAAGCCACGCCCTCCGCGCCAGCATCCGCCCCCGCGGCGTCCGCTGGATCAGCCCCTGCTGGAGCAGGAAGGGCTCGATCACTTCCTCGATCGCGTCCCGCGCCTCCGAAAGTGCCGCCGACAGCGTCTCGACCCCCACCGGCCCGCCGCCGTAATGCTCCGCCATCAGGGAGAGATACCGCCGATCGGCGCCATCGAGCCCGAGGTCATCGACGCCGAGCCGGGTCAGCGCCCGGTCGGCGATCGCCTGCGTCACCCGGCCGTTGCCCTCGACCACCGCGAAATCCACGACCCGGCGCAACAGCCTTCCCGCGATCCGCGGCGTGCGCCGCGCCCGCCGCGCGATCTCCCACGCACCCTCCGGTTCCGCCGCCGCTTCCATCAGCCGGGCGCCGCGCTCGACGATCCGAACCAGTTCGGCCACCTCATAGAATTCCAGCCGCGTCGGAATCCCGAACCGGTCCCGCAGCGGCGTCGTCAGCAGTCCGAGCCGCGTCGTCGCCCCGACCAGGGTGAAGGGCTGGAGATCGATCCGCACCGTCCGTGCCGCCGGCCCCGCGCCGATCACGAGGTCGAGCTCGAAATCCTCGAGCGCGGGATAGAGGATTTCCTCCACCGCCGGATTGAGCCGGTGAATCTCGTCGATGAACAGAACATCCCGCGCGTCGAGATTGGTCAGGATCGCCGCCAGATCCCCTGCTTTTGCCAGCACCGGCCCCGAGGTCATCCGGAAGTTCACCCCGAGTTCCCGCGCCACGATCTGCGCCAGCGTCGTCTTGCCGAGGCCCGGCGGCCCGTAGAACAGGGTGTGGTCCATTGCCTGCCCGCGCCGCCGCGCGCTCTCGATGAACACCCTCAGATTCGCCTTCGCCGCCTCCTGCCCGACGAAATCATCGAGCACCTGCGGCCTGAGCGCCCGCTCGGCATCCTCCGGCAGTTCCTCCGCCCTGAGCGTCCGGTCCGGCTCGGCCATCTCCTACCCTTTCGGCGCGAGGCGGCGCAGCGCCGCCCGGATCAGCCCGGCCGCATCCGCCTCCGGTGCGGCTCCTGCGGCTTCGGCCACCACCGCCGCCGCCTCGCCCTGGCCATAGCCGAGATTGAACAGCGCCGACAGGGCATCGGCGGCCGCCTGGGCGCCTTCGCCGTTCCCGGGCCGGGCGGCGGCAGCGGTCACCGGCCCGTCCGGAACCGCCACCGGAACGGAATCGGGTGGAGGTTCGGGCGCCGCCGTATCCATCGCAGGTCGGGCTCCAGCCGCTCCCATCGCCATCACCGCTGGCGCCCGGTTCTTCAGTTCGAGCACGACCCGCTCGGCGAGCCTGGGTCCGATCCCCGGCGCCTTCCGGATCGCCGCAACATCGCCGAGCGCGATCGCCCGGGCCACACCTTCCGCGCCGAGGACCCCGAGGATGGCGAGTGCCGCTTTCGCGCCGATACCCTGCACGGTGGTGAGCAGCCGGTGCCATTCGCGTTCGGCAAGGTTCTGGAACCCATAGAGCTGCAGGAGATCCTCGCGAACGACCAGTTCCGTGAAGAAGGCGACCGGCGCGCCCGGCGGCGGCAGCGCGGCCAGTGTGCGTTCGGAGCAGAAAACGATGTAACCGACGCCGCGCACATCGACGAGCACGTGGTCGGAGACACGATAATCGAGGATGCCCGTCAGCTTGCCGATCACCGCGCCGCCTCCGCGCGGGCCAGCGCCGCCTGAAGCCGGCCGCGGAACTGAAGGTGATGGGCGTGACAGAGGGCGACGGCGAGCGCATCCATCGCATCGGGACCGACCGCCCCGACTCCGGGAAGCTGCATCCGTACCATGTGCGCAACCTGGGCCTTGTCCGCATGGCCGACCCCGACCACCACCTTCTTGATCTCGTTCGGCGCATATTCGGCGATAGGGAGCCCGGCCCGGGCGGGAACGAGCAGCGCGATGCCCCGGGCCTGGCCGAGCTTGAGCGTGCCGACCGCGTCCTTGTTGACGAAAGTCTTCTCCACGGCCGCGGTGACGGGCGCGAAACGGGCGATCACGCCGGCAAGGCCGTCGAAGATCGCAAGAAGGCGTTCCGCCAGATCAACGCCTGTGCCCTCGCAGATTCCGCTTGCGACATGAGCCGGGCGCCCGCGATCGAGATCGATGATGCCCCAGCCCGTGCGCCTCAAGCCGGGATCGATCCCGATTACGCGCATAGGTTGTTATCATCCTTGCCTGCTGTGGGTGCGACCCTAGCACGAAAGCGGAACATCCGCCAAGCGGCCATCAGCGCGCACGGCGAAGCACGAGGGCGGTCCAGCCGTCGGTATCGACGCGGTCATGCCGATGGAAACCCCAGCCGCGGTAGACGGCCTCGACGCCCCGAACCTGACGGCGGAGAAGGCCGGAGAGGACGGCGATCCCGCCTGGCGTGACATGACCGGCCATCTCCGGAGCGAGACGTTTCAGGGGCGCCGCGAGGATATTGGCCGCCACGAGGTCGAAGGGCGCAGCCGTGTGCAGGAGCGGATGCCGGAAACCGGCGGCGGTGGCGCAGCGGATGCGACCGGCGAGACCGTTGGCAGCAACATTGGCACGGGCGGTCTCGGTGGCGACGGCATCGATATCGCCCGCCAGCGCCCGCAGCGGCCAGAGGCGGCAGGCGGCCATGGCGAGTACGCCGGTGCCGCCGCCGATATCGGCCATCGAGCGGAAGGAGCATCCGGAGCGGGCAAGGCGGTCGAGCGCGACCAGGCAGGCGCGGGTGGTGGCGTGATGGCCGGTACCGAAGGCAAGTGCTGCCTCGATCTCGAGAGCGATACGGTTCGGCGGGATCCGGTCGCGGTCGTGGCTGCCGAAGACGGTGATCCGGCCGGCATCGACGGGCGTGAGACCGGCGCGGACCTGGGCGAGCCAGTCACGCGTACCGACCGGCGCGACGGAGAAATCAGGGGCACCATGGGCGCGGGCGAGGAGCATGAGCGCCATCTCGTCCGGGCGGCCGTCAAAATAGGCGCTCACCTCCCAGAGGCCGGAGCCGTCATCGCGGTCATGGGCGCCGGTGACGGAAGGCGCCGGGTCCATCTCCTCCAGCGCCGCCTGCAACGCGGCGGCCGGGCCGGCGCCCTCGAATGCGGTGACGGCGTGGAAGAGAGTCATGGACGCAAGCTCCGGGCGAGATCGACCCCGCGCTTACGAACCGGCACCGGAAGCGTCAAGCGGCGGTTATCTCGCGGCCCTGGTGACTCCGACCGAACAGGACACGCCGGTGCCGCCAACCCCGCAATAGCCGCCCGGATTCCGCGCGAGATACTGCTGATGGTAATCTTCGGCATAGAAGAAGGGCGGCGCCTCACGGATTTCCGTGGTGATCCGCCCGAAGCCCGCTGCCTCCAGCTGCGGCTGGAAGGCATCGCGGGAGGTTTCCGCGGCGCGGCGCTGCTCATCATCGAAGACGTAGATCGCGGATCGGTACTGCGTACCGGCGTCGTTCCCCTGCCGCATGCCCTGCGTCGGGTCGTGGCCCTCCCAGAAGACGCGGAGGAGTTCATCATAGCCGATCACCGCCGGATCGTAGGTAACGAGAACCACCTCGGCATGGCCGGTGCCGCCGCTGCAGATTTCCTTGTAGGTGGGGTTCGGGGTCTCGCCGCCGGCATAGCCGGCTGCGGTCACCCAGACGCCGGGAAGCTTCCAGAACATGCGCTCGACGCCCCAGAAACAGCCCATGCCGAACATCGCCTGTTCCATCCCCTGCGGGTGCGGTCCCTTGAGCGGACGCCCGCTGACGAAGTGGGTTTCGGCGGTCGGGATCGGATCGGGGCGGCCGCGCAACGCGGCGCCGGGGGCGGGCATTTCCGCCTTCTTCAAGAAACCGAAGAGCATGGGAAGACCTCGCTTGGCTGATCGTCCCTCATGTAAGCTGACCACGGGCGATACCAAGCCTTGCGAGGGCCAGGGACTTGACGGGAGGGTGACCATCAACCGGAGGTCTTCCCGTACGCTCCCGCCTCCACCTCGCCTGCCACGTCACCAACCTCGAAAAGGCGCGCCGCTTCTATGATGTATGCTCGGCGGCCGGGAGGGACGGAGCACGGAGAGCCGGATCGAGATTTCGACTCCTCCGGGCACCAGATCTCGCTTCATCCCGGTGAACCGCTCCCGACCGCGCCGGCAGGGTGGGCGAGCAGCTGGTGCCGATGCCGCATCTCGGGGTGGAGCTGCCGCTCGGGGAATGGATAGCGCTGGTCGAACGCCTCGAGACGGCGGCGTTGCGTTCGAGATCCCGCCGCAGCTCCGGTTCAAAGCCGTGCCGGGAAAGCAGCGGGCCGCGTTCTTCCGCGATCCGTCCGGCAATCCGATCGAGGCGAAGGGTTTCGGGACTTCGCGCAGATCTTCGCTGCCTGAGGCCGCCTTCCGCAAGGTCCATCACCAGGCCGGAGGCATGACGACGCAGGGAGCCGGGAGTGTTCCGGAAGGGGTGTTCCGGAATCGGAAAGGCCGCGCCCGATCGGCGCGGCCCCGGAATTCCTGACGCTGAGGCCGACCTTACGCGTTCTGGGCGTAGAACTCGACGACGAGGTTCGGCTCCATCTGCACCGGATAGGGCACGTCGGAGAGCGCCGGGGTCCGGACGAACTCGGCGGTCATCTTGTTGTGGTCGACGGCGAGATAGTCGGGCAGGTCGCGCTCCGGGCTGCCAATCGCCTCGAGCACGATGGCGAGCTGGCGCGAGCTGTCCTTGAGCGAGATGACGTCGCCTTCCTTGACCCGGTAGGACGGGATGTCGACGCGGCGGCCGTTCACCTGGACATGGCCGTGGTTGACGAACTGGCGGGCGGACCAGATCGTCGGCACGAACTTGGCGCGGTAGACGACAGCGTCGAGCCGGCGTTCGAGCAGGCCGATCAGGAGCTCGCCGGTGTCGCCGCGCTGGCGCTCGGCTTCGCGGTAGATACGGAGGAACTGCTTTTCGGTGATGTCGCCGTAATAGCCCTTGAGCTTCTGCTTGGCGCGGAGCTGGAGGCCGAAGTCGGACATCTTGCCCTTGCGGCGCTGGCCGTGCTGGCCGGGGCCGTATTCGCG
>CAYMOD010000108.1:0-4707 GCA_964391945.1 uncultured Rhodobacterales bacterium
CGAGACCGAGATCCCGCGTTCCTGCTCCATCTTCATGTAGTCGGAGCGGGTGCGCCGCGCTTCGCCCTTGGCGCGGACCTGTCCGGCAAGCTGGATCGCGCCGCCGTAGAGGAGGAACTTCTCGGTCAGTGTCGTCTTGCCGGCGTCGGGATGCGAGATGATCGCGAAGGTCCGGCGGCGCGCGACTTCCGGGGGCAGGGCGGGGGTGTTGGTGCCATCGAGCATGCGCGGCCATATAACCGCTGCCTCAGGCAGCGGGAAGGGGCACTCAGGCGTCGGTGGCAAGCTTCATGAGCACGAGCCCCGAGACGATCAGCGTCGCGGCGAGGATGCGGAGCGGTGTCACCGCTTCGCCGAGGGCGATGATCCCGACGAGGAAGGCACCAACTGCGCCGATCCCGGTCCAGATCGTGTAGGCGGTGCCGAGCGGCAGGCTGCGCATCGCGACCGCGAGGAGCCAGAACGAGACGATCATCGCCACGAGCGTGACGGCGGTGGCGCCGGGGCGGGTAAAACCGTCCGATTGTTTCATCGCCGTCGCCCAGACGATTTCGAGTATGCCCGCGGTGAGGAGATAGACCCAGGCCATGGAGAAAGCTCCCTCAGGCCGGGCCGTCCCGGCAGTCATGCCCAAATCCGGGGAGGTCGTCCTCGAGGGCGCGATATAGGCCCGGTGGGCATCGGGCTCAAGCCTCTTCCCGGTCACGCGTGTGCTTTCGATCGAGATCTGGATGCCGCCGGGCCTTGCCTCCTCCGGCGCCGGCATAGAGCATATTCCGTGAACCGGTGTCCGCCGAATATGCTCTATGTCATGGAGGTCATGGAGTGGTCGCGTTCTGGAACCGCGAGAGTGGTACCCGCTTTCACTGAAAATGCTTCAGGCTCTGCACGGAGACGGAGGAGGACGGCCCATGGATCTGGGTATCAGCGGCAAACGGGCGATCGTCTGTGCGGCGTCGCGGGGCCTCGGCCGCGGCTGCGCCGAGGCGCTGGCGGCGGCGGGGGTGGAACTCGTCATCAACGCCCGCGGTGCTGCGGTGCTCGCGGAGACGGCGGCGGACATCCGCGCGCGTCACGGCGTCCCCGTCACCGCGATCGCCGCCGACATCGCCACGCCGGAGGGGCGGGCCTCCGTGCTCGCCGCCTGTCCGGAGCCCGATATCCTCGTCAACAACGCCGGCGGACCACCGCCCGGCCTCTGGTCCGACTGGAGCCGCGAGGACTTCATCCGTGCCCTTGACGCCAACATGCTCGCCCCGATCGCGATGATGCAGGCGGTTCTGCCGGCGATGATGGAGCGCGGTTGGGGCCGGATCGTCAACATCACTTCCGGCGCGGTCAAGGCGCCGATCCCGGAACTCGGCCTCTCGAACAGCGCGCGGTCGGGCCTCACCGGTTTCGTCGCGGGCACGAGCCGGCAGGTCGCGCCGAAGGGGGTCACGATCAACAACCTCCTGCCCGGCATTCACGCCACCGATCGCGCCGGGGCCCTCGACCGCGCCGTCGCGGAGCGGGAGGGCATCGCCATCGACGAGGCCCGGCACCGGCGCGAGGCGACGATCCCCGCCCGCCGTTACGGCACCCCCGGCGAGTTCGGCTCCGTCTGCGCCTTCCTCTGCTCGGTGCATGCCGGTTACATCGTCGGCCAGAATCTCCTCCTCGACGGCGGCGCGCTGAACACTACCCTCTGAGCGCGCGGCCTCTGAGCGCGCGGCCATCACGACTTCGACACGCGAACTGGCCGGGCGGGATTTGGGGTTTGATCGCCCGCGCGCAAGGCAATATGTAGGCCAAGTGGCGGCGCGTGCGCGCACTGCCGGCGGTTCTGGGAGAGAATCATGCTCAACAACATCGGCCCGGCCGGCCTGCTCCTGATCGCGATCGTCGTGCTCGTGCTCTTCGGGCGCGGCAAGATTGCATCGCTGATGGGCGAAGTCGGCAAGGGCATCACGAGCTTCAAACGCGGCATCAAGGAGGGCTCGGACGAGATCGAAGACGCCTCCAACACGGCGGCACGCGCCGATGGGGCCCGCGACATCACGCCCGAGAAGGACAAGGGCTGACGGGAAGGCAGGCCCGGCGGAGGTGCGAGGACCATGTTCGACATCGGCTGGATGGAACTCCTGCTCATCGGCATCGTCGCGCTGATCGTGATCGGGCCGAAGGACCTGCCGAGGATGTTCCGCACGTTCGGCCAGTACATGGGCAAGGCCCGCGGCATGGCCCGCGAGTTCCAGCGCACGATGGAGCAGGCTGCGGACGAATCCGGCCTGCGCGAAGCGGCACGCGACCTGCAGTCGGTCAACCAGCTCGACATGGATCCCGGCAAGTCCGCGCGGCGCAAGACCGAAGCGGCGAAGGCCGAGGCGAAGGCTACGCCCGCGCCGTCCGCGGGCGGGACTTCGCCTGAACCGGTGCCGGCGGCGATGCCGCATGTGAAGCCGAAATCCGCCTTCGACGCCCATCTCGAGGCGGCGGCGCAGGCGAAGGATGCGCGGGAGGGAGCCGCGTCGGGTAAAGGCGCGCCGGAACGCTCATGAAGGACAACGACATCGATAGCACGGCGGCACCGCTGATCGAGCATCTCGCGGAGCTCCGCACCCGGCTGATCCGCTCGGTCCTCGCCTTCGTCGTCTGCATGATCGCCTCGTTCGCGGTGTCGCGGCCGATCTTCAACTTCCTTGCCATCCCGCTGATGGATGCGATGCGCGATTTCGGCCAGCAGCCGGAGCTCATCTATACCGGGCTCCAGCAGGGTTTCATGGTCCAGGTCCGAATCTCGATCTTCGGCGGGTTCGTCTTCGCCTTCCCGATCATCGCCCATCAACTCTGGCGGTTCGTGGCGCCCGGTCTCTACCGGCAGGAGAAGCGGGCGTTCCTGCCGTTCCTGATCGCCTCGCCGGTCCTCTTCCTCGTGGGTGCGGCGTTTGCCTATTTCGCGGTGCTGCCGCTTGCTTTCCGCTTCTTCCTCGGCTTCCAGCAGTTCGGCGCGAATTTCGGGGCCGACCTCCAGGCGCTCGAGGGCGCGATGGCAGCGGACGAGACGCTGACCGTGCAGTTCCTCGGCACGATCAACGAGTATCTCGGGCTGACGATGCAGTTCATCGTCGCCTTCGGTCTCTGCTTCCAGCTGCCGGTGCTGCTGACGCTGATGGGCAAGGCCGAGCTGATCTCGGCGCAGTCGCTGATGGATGTGCGCCGTTACGCCATCGTCGGCATCCTCATCCTCGCCGCGATCGTGACGCCCCCCGACGTGGTAACCCAGGTGCTCCTGTTCGCGGTGGTCTACAGCCTTTATGAGATCTCGATCTTCCTCGTGAAACTTGTCGAGCGCCAGCGCGAGCGCGAGCTCCGCGCCCAGGGCCTCTGGGACGAGGAGACCGAGACGGCACTCAGGAAGGAACCATGAAGGACTGGAACGGCAGCGACGGTTCCCTCGCCCGCATCGCGGCGGCGCTCGAGCGGATGTCGCCGCCACCGGCCGAGGATCCCGATCTCGATGCGGCCGATGCCTTCGTCTGGCATGTCGATCCCGACCGGCTCGACCCGGTGTCTTCGGTTTCACGGGTCGATCTCGGCCTCCTCGTCGGCATCGACCGCGCCCGCGACACGCTGCTCGCCAATACCCTCCAGTTCGCGAAGGGCTTTCCCGCCAACAACGTCCTCCTCTGGGGCGCGCGCGGCATGGGCAAGTCGAGCCTCGTGAAGGCGGTGCATGCCGAGGCGGCACGGATGGTCCCCGGACGGGTGAAACTCGTCGAGATCCACCGCGAGGATCTGCCCTCGATCGGCCGGCTCCTCGCCATTCTCCGCCGTTCCGATCACCGTTTCATCCTGTTCTGCGACGATCTCTCCTTCGGCCACGACGACAGTCACTACAAGTCGCTGAAGGCGGTGCTCGATGGCGGCATCGAGGGGCGGCCCGCGAATGTCGTCCTCTATGCCACCTCCAACCGCCGCCACCTGATGCCGCGCGAGATGATCGAGAACGAGCGCCAGTCCGGCATCAACCCGGGCGAGGCGGTCGAGGAGAAGGTATCGCTGTCGGACCGGTTCGGCCTCTGGCTCGGCTTCCATCCCTGCAATCAGGACAGTTTCCTCGCGATGATCCGCGGTTACTGCGACGCCTACGGCATCGGGATCGACGACGAGACCCTGCGCGCCGAGGCGGTGGAATGGCAGCAGACGCGCGGCTCCCGCTCGGGAAGGGTCGCCTGGCAGTTCGTCACCGACCTCGCCGGCCGCCGCGGGGTGTCGCTCGGCTGAGAGACCGGCGCGGGCGCGCCACCCGCTTCCCGGATAGATTCAAGGTCCGTGTCGGCGCGGCAGGGCCGGATGGGCCGGAGTTCCATTCGCAGAACAGGGGAAAGAACCATGGATCGGAACGATCGGCAGGCGATCGACCGGCTTTTTGACCGGCTGGCACAGGCGGAGCGGGATCTGCCCGCGCGCGATCCTGAGGCCGAGAGCCTGATCGAGGAGAGGATCGCGCGCCATCCCGGCGCCGCCTATTACATGGCGCAGACGATCGTCGTTCAGGAGCAGGCTCTTGAAGCTGCACAGGCGCGGATCGACGAACTCGAGGCCGAGGCGGCCCGGGCGCCCGCGCCGGGTGGCCTTCTCGGCGCGCTCTTCGGCAGCGGCCGCCAGCAGCCGGCACGACCACTGCCGGCACGACCACTGCCGGTGCGGCCGCAGCCGTCCCGG
>CAYMOD010000108.1:4807-7005 GCA_964391945.1 uncultured Rhodobacterales bacterium
GCCGGCACGACCACTGCCGGCACGACCACTGCCGGTGCGGCCGCAGCCGTCCCGGCCGAACAGCCCCTGGGACCGGCCGGCGCCCGGCACCGGCGCAATGGGCCAACGTGCCGGCGGCAGTTTCCTTGGCGGCGCCGCACAGACGGCAATGGGTGTCGCCGGTGGCGTCCTCCTCGGCAATGCGATCGCCGGCATGCTCGCGCCCGACGCGGCGGAGGCGCCGGAAGGCGGGTTCGACGAAGGTGGCGACGACGCTTCCGCGCTCGACGACGCGGGCGGGTTCGACGATTTCGACCTCTGACACGGGCTTCCGGCCGCCCGGGGAAGAATTTCGGGCGGCCACTGGCCCGGAACGTCCGCTTCGTGCTGCAGTCAAACGCCTGACGCCTGCGTCCGGGCGGTTGGCATGGAAGGTTAGAAGGCCCGGCCGCATTCCGGGCAGACCGTCCGGGATCTGTCAACGCGGGCGGTCCTGCGCCGTGTCAAGAAGCAGGCAGGTTTTCTCTACGGTTTGAAATCAATGAATTGAGAGGGGTTTCACGCGTGGGCATCCGTGGCGCCCACGCTCCCTGTCTCGGCGGCCTGTTTCAGCTCCCGATATAGGTCATCGGATCGACACTGTCGGTGCCGCGCCGGACCTCGAAATGGAGGCCGGGATTCTCGCCCGGAGCCACCGCGCCGATGGTCTGGCCCGCCTCGACCCGTTGGCCCCGGTCGACGGTGACATTTCCGACGCGGCCATAGACGGTGATCAGGTTGTCCGCGTGGCGGATCAGCACGATGGTCCCGAGCCCGCCAAGCGATTCCGAAACCAGCGCGACCTCGCCGCTGCCGGCAGCGCGGACCGGGGTGCCGGCCGGGACCGAGAAGCCGACGCCGTCATTCTGCTCCCCGCCGCTGCCCGAAGGATTGTAGTCACGGGTGATCGGCCCCTCGACGGGCCGTGCAAGCCGGCCACCGGGCGGCGTGCGGTACTGGCCGAGGTTGGGCGAGGTAGGATCAGCCGCCGCGACGATGTTCTCGGGCAGCGGCTGCGCGGCGCTCGGCGGCGGCGTCGCCGGCGTGCCCTGGCCGGGTGCGGTATCGGCGACGCCGGTCCGGATCTGGTTCGCGCCGCTGACGACCGGGATCAGCAGCTCCTGGCCCTGGCGCACCGCAAGGTCGGGGCCGAGCCCGTTCCATGACGCAAGCGCCGTCACCGACACTCCGTAGAGGCGGGCAATGGAATAGGCGGTCTCGCCCGCCTCCACCCGGTGGCGGATCGGGTCGATCACGAGGTCGGACTGGCCGTTGTCAAAAGGAGTGCCGGCGGGTGCCGCCGTCGGCTGGTTCGCGGATGCCGGTGCATTGTCGATCGCCGACGTCGCGATTGCCGGCGTCCAGCCGGTGCCGCTCGTACTGGTGCCTCCGCCGCTGCCCGTCCCGAAGCCCGAGCGCGGCACGCTGTCCGGGAGGGCCACTACCTCGCCCTGGCGGAAGCGGTAGTCCCCGGGCAGACCGTTCATCTGGCCAAGCTCGCGCGCGCTCGTCCCGCCGACCCGGCCCGCGATGTCCGCAAGCGTGTCGCCGTCCTGCGCAACCGCGACCTGATAGCTCTGGTAGGCGATGACGCCGCGCGAATCCGGCGGCAGATTCTCGACGGTCGAGCGCGTCGAGTTGGTCAGTCCCCCGACCCCCATGCCGCTGCAGCCCGCGAGCCCAAGAGCCAGCGCACCGGCGAGGAGGGCGCGCGACAGCGCGTGTCCATTGTCCATGCCGTGCCTCAATGTACAGCGTTTATGGTTTTCTACCTCGATACATCGGCGGCGACGCCTTCGACAAGAGGTACGAAGCGAACCTCGCCGAGATCGGCGTAATCGAGCCCGCTTTCAGTACGTGTGATCTTGAGAAGCGTCTGTACCGATGCCGATTGCCCGACCGGCAGCACCATGATCCCGCCCGGCCGGAGCTGGTCGAGGAGGAGTCTGGGCGGATCCTCCGCCGCGCAGGTCAGCAGGATGCGATCGAACGGCGCCTGCTCCGGCAGTCCGAGCGCGCCGTCGCCGTGAACGACGATGACGTTGGCGCAGCCGAGGTTCTCGAGCACCCGCCAGGCCGCGCGGGCAAGATCCTTGTGCCGCTCGACCGAATAGACCCGCCGTGCAAGCCGGCTCAGGATCGCCGACTGGTAGCCCGAGCCGGTGCCGATCTCGAGCACC
>CAYMOD010000109.1:0-7004 GCA_964391945.1 uncultured Rhodobacterales bacterium
GGCTCGTAGGCGAGGCCCGGCTCGGTCAGCCGACCGACAAGCACGGTGCAGGCGCCGCAATCGCCCTCGGCGCAGCCCTCCTTGGTGCCGCGAAGCCTCCGGTCGAGGCGCAGGAAATCGAGGAGCGTGTCCGATGGCGCTACGCGGTCGAGGCGGATCTCTTGATCGTTGAGCAGGAAGCGAATCTCGCGGCGGATGGGCGTGCCCTCATCCTGGCGCATGGCTGATCCTCCCTGCGGGTTTTCCCGCGTCATCTGGAGATCTAGGCACGCCGGGATGGTTGGAAATAGCGGGCTGATCGTTTCCCTCTTTCAACGCCCCGTATATCCCTCCTGTGATCACGCGGCGCGGCGGAGGGAGGCTTGCCTCTCTCGAGAGCATCCGGGCCTTCGTGCGGGTGGTCGAACTCGGCTCGATCACCGCGGGCGCACCCGACCAGCGGCTGATGCCAGTGGTCGCCTCGAACCGGATCCGCGACCTCGAAAGCCGCCTCCGCGTGCGGCTCCTCAACCGCACCACCCGGAAGCTCACCCTGACCAAGATCGGCCGCGTCTTCTACGAGCACACCCGTGCCGTCATCGATTCGGGCGAGGATGCCGAGGCGGCGGTAGCAGGCTTTTCCGGTCGGCCGCGCGGCGCGCTCCGCGTCACCGCGCTGCTTGACGTCGGCGGGCGGATCGTCGCGCCGCTCATACCGCTCTTCGTCGATGCCTATCCGGAGGTCGAGGTGCGGCTCAGGCTCTCCGACCGGTGGGTGGACATCTTCGAAGACCAGCTCGATGTTGCCTTCTTCATCGGAAGGCTGCCGGATTCGGCGTTGAAACTCCGGAGGATCGCCGAATGCAACCGCGTCCTCTGTGCCGCGCCCGACTATCTCGTATCTCGTTCGTATCTCGCGCGGCGGGCATGCCGCGGCTGCCGCAGGACCTGCTCGACGGGCACAACTGCTGCTGCGCTGTCCCCGTTCGCCGGAATACTTCTGGACGCTCACGACGCCGGAGGGACCGCTCAAGCTCGAGGGCTCCGGCCGCTCCGATACCGATGACGGCGACGTGCTGACGGATTGGGCGCTCGCCGGGCGCGGCATCGTCAACAAGCCCCGGTTCGACGTGACCGAGCCTCTCGCGAGCGGCGCCCTCGTCGAGATCCTGCCCGAAACGCTCCTGTCGCGTCGAGCTTCGGCTGCCTCTACCCGCACCGCAAGCCCCTCGACCCGAAGGTGCGGTTCTTCACCGAGTTCATGGCGCCGCGCTGCCGGCAGATGGTGGACCACGCCAACGGAAAGCGCGCCGAAACCGAAGTGGAGACCGGCTGAGGCCCGCGTGACGGTCGCGGCTGGTGTGGACCATCAACGCTGCCGAACCGGCGCATGCTGCGCAGGAGCACCGGTCCGCTCATCGATTTCCGTGCCATGGGCCGCGCGGCACCATGTGCCCAATCCTCTGAGGCGATGATTTCCCGATGCAGATGTCATTATCCCGATCAGCCTCGCTCTCTCCGGCGGGAACCCTTTCGACAACGTTCCGTTGATCGGCCGCCACCCTCCTGGAGGTCGCCATGGCCCAGCAGATCCCGGTCGATGCCGAAGCCGCCGTCGCCACCGGAGACGGCTCCATCGAGATCGTCGCCCCCGACATCGCGTATACGCGGATCGTCTTCGTCAACGTCGTCTTTCTCGGCTCGCCCGATGCTGGCGACCGCGGCTGGGTGCTGGTCGATGCTGCCCTGAAGGGCAGCGCCGGCACGATCGCGAAGGCGGCCGCGCGCCGCTTCGGCGATGGCGCGCGGCCGGCGGCGATCGTGATGACCCACGGCCATTTCGATCATGTCGGCGCGCTCGAGGAACTTGCGGAGCGCTGGGACGTGCCGGTCCATGCCCATTCCGCGGAGCGCCCGCATCTCGATGGCAGCGCGGAGTATCCTGCCCCCGATCCGGGCGCCGGCGGCGGGCTGATGACCTGGCTCTCACCACTCTACCCGCGCGGTCCAGTCGATCTCGGGCCGCGGCTCCACGACCTCGCGGCCGACGGCACCGTTCCGTTCCTGCCGGAGTGGCGCTGGATCGCGACGCCGGGGCACACGCCCGGCCACGTCTCTCTCTGGCGCGAGCGCGACCGCGCCTTGATCGCCGGCGACGCCTTTGTCGCTACCGCCCAAGAGTCGGCCTACGCCGTCGCGACCCAGACGCCGGAGATCCACGGACCGCCGGCTTATTTCACGCCCGACTGGGACTCCGCCCGCGCTTCGGTCGAGCGGCTCGCGGCCCTCGATCCCGCGCTCGCCGTGACCGGACACGGTCCGGCGCTGCATGGGCCGGCGCTCTCGGAGGGCCTTGCCGCGCTCGCCCGCGACTTCGATCGCGTGGCGCGTCCCGAAGGGCGCTGACCACGAAGTTTGAGGGGCGGTGTCCATTCCGCACCTGCGCTTCTCTATCGGCGGCGCCGTTCTGGCGCGGAGTCTTGTGCTTCTTTCCGGCCGCCGGCCGGAAAGAAGTGGCAGGGCCGGGCGGCGACCGTATGGCGCCGCCCCTGAGCGAGTCCCGACCGCCGGACCGGCGATCGGGGTTTTACGCCCAGAGCTTCTTTGCCACCTTGACGCAGGCCGCGACGATGCGGTCGGCCTCGTCGCGGGTCAGGCAGAGCGGGGGCGCGAAGCCGATGATGTCGCCCTGCGGCATCGCCCGGCCGATCACGCCCCCGGTGAGCAGGGCGGCGTTGAACCGCGGTCCGACCTTTTCCTCGAAGTCGAAGAACTGCCGGCCGTCGCGCTCGGCGACGAACTTGAGGGCGCAGAGCAGCCCTTCGCCACGGATGTCGCCGACGTGCGGGCGGTCGCCGAGCGCCTCCGTCAGGGATTGCTTGAAACAGGCGCCGGTCTCGCCTGCGTTCCTCACGAGGCCGAATTCGTCGATGAGCTTGAGATTGGCGATGCCCGCCGCCGCGCCGAACAGATGTGCCGAATAGGTCCAGCCATGGCAAGGACGCCGAGTTCGTCGGCGCCGCGCTCGAGCACCTCCCAGACCCGGTTCCCGACGATCGAGCCGGAGAGCGGCGCATAGGCCGAGGTGAGTCCCTTGGCGATGGTGATGATGTCGGGCCGCATCCCGTAATGATCGGAGCCGAACATCGAGCCGAGCCGCCCGAAACCTGTCACCACCTCGTCGGCGATGAGCAGGATGTCGTGCTTCTGGAGGATCGGCTGGATCGCCTCCCACTAATTCGCCCGTGCCTGCGAGGGAGGGCAGGTACGGGTGCTCCTGCTCCTGCCGAACGGGCTCAACCCGATGGCGCGGATGATGGGCGGCGCGCGACGGGCGGACATCGCCGCGATCGCGCGGGCCCACGACGTGCTCATTGTCGAGAATGATGCCGGCGGGCCGCTGGAGCCGGAGCCGGCCCTGCCCGCAGTCTGAATGACCGGATTGTGCCGGTTCAATTCATCGCGGTCGTCTTCATCCTCGTGGGGGCGGGCGCCGCCTTCTCCTGGATCATCTCCTTCGCGGAGAGCCCGCAGACGATCCTCGGCTCGATCGGCATCACCGAGATGGGGCCGATCGGGGTTCTCTTCGTGATCTCCATCGCCTTCTTCATCGCCTGCATGTTCATCGCCTGCATGTTCGTCGATCCGATCGTGGCGATCCTCATCCTCGTGCCGATCTTCGCGCCGGTCGTGCAGTCGACCGGGCTCGACCCGGTGCATGTCGGGCATCATCATCACGCTGCAGGCCGCGATCGGCTTGGCGACACCACCCTTCGGCTGCGACATCTTCACCGCCATCGCCGTGTTCAAACGTTCCTGTCACGAGGTGATCCGCGGCACGCCGCCCTTCATCGCCATCCTCCTCGGCGTGGCGGTGGCGCTGATCTACCTCCCGCAGATCGCGCTCTTCCTGCGCGACCTCGCCTTCGGCTACTGAGGGGAGCCATGTTCAGTCGTATTCTCGTCACCTACGATGGCTCCAGGGGCGCGACGGAGGCGCTGCGCAAGGCAGCGGGCCTGTCCCGCCCATGTGATGCGGATCTGGATGCGGATCTGACGGTGCTGACGGTCTTCCGCCATCATGGCATGCTCGAGGCGACGCTATCGGCGCGGCGCCTGGATGATCCCGATAACATCAACGACCTGATGCGTGCCAATGCACGCGAGATCGCCGAGACCGGGCGCAACCTCGCCAGGGACGAAGGCGCGCCGAAAGTGCGGGTGTTCGTCAAGAGCGGCCAGCCGGCCCGCAGCATCGTCGCCTTCGCGAAGGAGCACGGTTCCGACCTGATCGTGGTCGGCAGCCGGGGGCTCGGCTCGGCGGAGGGCTTCCTCCTCGGCAGCGTCTCGCACAAGATCACGGGGCTCGCCGCCTGTCCGGTTCTGGTGGCATGATGCAGGATGCCGGCGCCTTGCCGCGGATCGGAATGATCCTGCTGGCGACGGATCTCACGACCGAACGCGACGCCCCGCGGCTGATCGGCCCCGACGAGGCAGGGCTTCACGCCACGCGCGTCGCCCATGCCAATCCGGTAACGCCCGGGAATCTCCGCCGGATGGCCCCGCGGCTGACCGACGCCGCGGCGCTCCTCGTGCCCGGCGAGCCGCTCGCGGCCATCCTCTATTCCTGCACCTCGGCCTCGGCGGCAATCGGGGAGGAGGGGATCGCCACAGCAATCGGCGCCGCCCGCCCCGGCGTGCCGGTGGTGACACCGACCGAGGCGGCACGCATGGCGCTCACCACGCTTGGCGCCCGGCGGATCGCGATTCTGACCCCCTACATCCCGGAGACGACGGAATCGGTCGCTGCGCATTTCGCCGGTTTCGGCTTCGAAGTCGTCGAGGGCCGGGGCATGGGTCACGACGACGATCGCGCGATGGCGAAGATTCCCGCCGACGCCATCATCGAGAGCGCGTGTGCAGCCGATCGCCCTGAGGCGGAGGCGCTCTTCGTCTCCTGCACCGCGCTTCCCGTCCTCGGAATCATCGCCCGGATCGAGGAGATGCTCGGCAAACCGGTCGTGACGTCGAACCAGGCGAGCCTCTGGCGGCTCCGGGCGCTTGCCGGCCTGCGGGGGATGGTCACGGGCTATGGCCGGCTGTTCGCGATGGACGGGGAAGGGGGCAGGACATGATCGGCCTGTCAGAGATCGGGGCTACCCGCGCCCGTATCCGCCATGGCGTATGGCTGCCACTGGTCGATGCCGCGTCAAGCCTCTCCGGTCTCGCGGGGGTTTCCGTCCGGCTAAGACAGGAGCAGCACCAGCGCATGGACAGTTTCAAGCGCCGGGATGCAGGGCGGTCTCACCTGTGATGTCGGAGGTTCGGCACCCGATGGATTACCTCTCCTGCATGATCACGGACCGCGGCTGGGGGACCAGGCGCATCGGCGTCGAGATGGACAACTACTGGTTCTCCGCCGCCGCCTTCGCCTCGCTCCAGCGCAACCTCCCGAACGCTGTCTTCGTCGACGCGACCGGCCTCGTGAACTGGCAGCGCGCGGTGAAATCGCCGCAGGAGCTCGACTACATGCGGGTGGCGGCGTGTTTCGCCGACTATTTCAACGCGGCGCTCGCGCCGATGGCCGATTTCGTGCTCGATTTCCACCCGGGTGCTGGTCCCTCGACTTCGTGCCATTCGCCGCCGCGCACCGGCTGGAGAACGCGACACAGGAGGCGGCCGGCAGCGCCGCGATGCGCGCCTTCAATGCACCCTGTTCGGCGGTCCTGCTCGAGATCAACAATATCGGCATGTTCGACACCGCGGTCGAAGCCCTGGGCAAGGCCTTCGTCTCGACCGAGCTTGGCGGCGGCGGGACAGCCACGGCCCGTCCGATCGCGATCGCACGGGAGGACGCGCGCAACTTCCTGATCCATGCCGGGATCCTCGCGGGCGGGCCCGAGCGCGGGCCTTCGATCGGGCTCGACCTGCCGGATGGCGACTGTTTCACCTTCGCCGGGCACGACGGGCTGATCGAGCCGCTGGTCGATCTTGGCGCGTCGGTCGAGTGCGGGCAGGCCGTCGCCCGCATCTGGCCCGTTGACCGCACCGGGGTCGCGCCTGTCGCCTGCCATGCCCGCCGTGGCGGCATCCTCATGGCACGACACTTCCCCGGTCTGGTCAAGACCGGTGACTGCCTCGCCGTCGTCGCTGTGCCGGAGGAGGATCAGGTTGGTTTGCGCGTGAAATCCAAGTTAACGCATTGATTTCGAACCGCGGGTAAAACCTGACCAAGTGTTGACGAGGTGGCGTCCACGCCATTTGGGCGAAGATGCAGAGCCCATGGCCCATGCCGCTCCGCCATGATCCGCGCAGGTTCGGCCGCCCGGGTTCAAGACCGGATGCGCGCGGTCGGCACCACGATCGGCCCGCGGGCGTCCTCGGCGTGGAAAGCCGTGACCCCATAGGTGGCGGCAAGCGTGGCGGGCGTCAGTACCGCTCGCGGCGTGCCATCGGCGACGAGCCGGCCGTCGCGGAGCAGGATGAGCCGCGTGCAGTGGCGCGCCGCAAGCGTGAGGTCGTGCAGCGACACGAGCACCGCCTTGCCCTCGGTTCCGAGCCGGGCCAGCGTCTCCATCAGGTGGATCGCATGTGCGGGGTCAAGGCCCGCGACCGGCTCGTCGGCGAGAAGGAGCGGCGCACCTTGGGCGAGCGCACGCGCCATCAGCACCCGCGCCCGCTCGCCCCCCGAGAGTTCGGTCGCCGCCCGCGCGCGGAGAGTCGACGCCTCCGCCCGGTCGAGCGCGGCTTCGACGGCGGCGCGATCGGTGGCCGAGAGCCGCGCGCCGGTGCGGCGGTGGGGATGGCGACCGAGGGCGACCAGCGCCTCGACGGTGATCGGCCAGGCGATCTCGCGCTCCTGCGGCAGATAGGCGGCAATGCGCGCGCGGTCGGCCGGATCAAGCTCCGCAAATGGCCGACCGCCGATCGCGACCCCTCCCTCGGCCGGCATCAGCCCGAGACACGCGCGCAACAGCGTGGTTTTCCCCGCGCCGTTCGGGCCGATCAGGCCGACGACCTCGCCC
>CAYMOD010000110.1:0-6929 GCA_964391945.1 uncultured Rhodobacterales bacterium
TGCTCGGCGCCGTCAAGTTCGGCCACGAGCAGATGCAGCCGGTGATCGACCTCATCATCGCGATGGCCGAGGAAGCCGCGAAGGAGCCCTTCGCGTTCGACGCGCCGGATTACGCCGATCTCTACGCCCGCGTGAAGGCAGCCGGCGAGGCCGACATGCGCGAGGCCTTCCGCATCACCGACAAGGCGGCGCGGCAGGGCGCGATCGCGGCGGCACGCGAGAAGATCGTCGAGCAGCTCCCCGAAGAGGAGCGCGAGAGCGAGCACCTCAAGACCGCGATCAAGAAGCTCGAATCGGAGGTCGTCCGCTTCGACATCCTCGACAACGGCAAGCGTATCGACGGGCGCGACCTCGTCACGGTGCGGCCGATCGAATCGGAAGTCGGCATCCTGCCGCGCACGCACGGCTCGTCGCTCTTCACCCGGGGCGAGACCCAGGCCCTCGTCGTCACCACGCTCGGCACCGGCGAGGACGAGCAGATGATCGACGCGCTCCACGGCACGTCGCGCTCGAACTTCCTGCTGCACTACAACTTCCCGCCCTATTCGGTGGGCGAGACCGGCCGGATGACCGGCCCGGGGCGGCGCGAGATCGGCCATGGCAAGCTCGCCTGGCGCGCGCTCCAGGCGGTGCTGCCGGCGATCACCGACTTCCCCTACACGATCCGCATCGTCTCGGAGATCACCGAGTCGAACGGCTCCAGTTCGATGGCGACCGTCTGCGGCGGATCGCTGTCGATGATGGACGCGGGCGTACCGCTGAAGGCGCCGGTCGCGGGCGTCGCCATGGGCCTCATCCTCGAGGGCGAGAAATTCGCGGTGCTGACCGACATCCTCGGTGACGAGGACCACCTGGGCGACATGGACTTCAAGGTCGCCGGGACCGAGAAGGGCATCACCTCGCTGCAGATGGACATCAAGGTGACCGGCATCACCGCCGAGATCATGTCCCAGGCGCTCGAACAGGCGAAGGCCGGGCGGATGCACATCCTCGGCGAGATGGGCCGCGCGCTCACTGCCGGGCGGACCGAATTCTCGGTCCACGCGCCGCGCATCGAGACGATGACGATCGCCCAGGACAAGATCCGCGAGGTGATCGGCTCGGGCGGCAAGGTGATCCGCGGCATCGTCGAGGAATCGGGCGCCAAGGTCGACATCAACGACGACGGCGTGATCAAGATCGCCTCCCCGAACCAGGCCGCCATCGACAAGGCGCGCGCGATGATCGCCGAGATCGTCGACGAGCCCGAGGTCGGCCGCGTCTATGCCGGCCGCGTCGTCAAGATCATGGATTTCGGCGCCTTCGTGAACTTCTTCGGCAAGCGCGACGGCCTCGTCCACGTCAGCCAGATGTCGAGCGGCCGCGTCGGCCACCCGAAGGAGATCGTCCAGGAGGGCCAGACCGTCCGCGTGAAACTCATGGGTTTCGACGACCGCGGCAAGGTCCGCCTCTCGATGAAGGCGGTCAACCAGGAGACCGGCGAGGAGATCAAGGAGGAGGCGTGATCTCCGCATTTTCTGACTACTGCTGCCGGGCCACGTCGGTCCGGCAGCCGATCCTTGCCGGGTTCCACGGTTGACTGGCATCGAGGTAACGCTTGTCTGCGGGCGCAGGCCGGATTTGCTGGCCCGGACCATCGCGTCCTTCTCCGAGCGCCTCTTCCGGCATTTCGAACTGGACAGGGTCTACGCGAACATCGACCCGATTTTCGGCGGGCCGGAGGACCACGCGGCCTGCCTTGATCTGCTGCGGGCGCATTTCCCGCAAGTGACGGTCTTCGAGCCGGAACAGGCCGGTTTCACCGCCGCCGTGCAGCGACTCTGGCGGGCGACAAGGGGTGATCTTGTCCTCCATCTCGAAGACGACTGGCTTTTGAACGAGGATGTCGTGCCGGCCGATGTCCTTCCCGGTCTCGATGAGCGGACTACCGCGCTTGCACTGGTATCAAAACACCTCGGCTGGAACGGCCAGGACGAGTTCAAGACAGGACGGCGCAAGATTCGCCTCTTTGGCATCGCCATCGCGCGCCGCGAGTACCCGCTTTTTGGAACCAACCCCAGATTCCTTCGTGGCGACTTCGCCCGCCGCTGTGCCGAGTTGATGGATACGACACTCGACCCCGAGAAACAGATGCGTCCCTCGGGCAATCCGGCGCTGTTCGACTATCTCCAAGGCTTCCGCTGTCGATTCCTGCCGCCCAAACACGGGACCGAGCTTATCACCGACATCGGGCGTGCCTGGCGGGATGCACACGGAATTACCAAGACGGTTACGGGCGCGAAGAGTTCATGGAGCACCGCCGAATGAATGAGACGATGGCCTTAAGGAGCCAGCCCGACGGCAATCTCGCCATCGTCACCCCGACGCTGGGCAAGGCCACCGAGATCTCCCAGCGGCGGCATGTCGCCGAGCTCTTCGGCGGGCGGACGGTGGTGATCTGCAAGTCGGTCGAAGAGGGGTTCACCACGGACCGGCCGGTGCTCGAGACGTCGAGCAAGGGTCGGAGCCTCCCGCAGAAGATGCTCGTCGAGTTCGGCAAGGCGGTCCAGACCGTGCGCTACCGCGCCTCCAACGTGCCGTTCGGGCCGGACCGCCGGCGGGTAGAGCGATTCCTGCGCGAGCACAGGGCTTTCGCCATCCTCGCCGAGTTCGGACATCTCGGCTCGACGATGGCGCCGATCGGAGCGCGGCTCGGAATCCCCGTTTTCGTCTATTTCCGCGGCTATGACGCCTCGAAACGGCTCAATTCGCCGCTTCGGGTTCTCAACTATCAGGCGGCGCTGCCACGGCTCGCCGGGTATTTTTCGGTCTCGCGCTCCCTCCTCGACAACCTTGCCGCCAAGGGCATCGTGCATCCGAACGCGCATGTGATCCCGAGCGGGGTCGACACGCGGCACTTCGCGCCTGCGGAAAAGGATCCGCACCTGATTCTGGCCGTGGGCCGCCTGATCGACAAGAAGGCGCCGGAGACGACGATCGAAGCCTTCGGACGCATCGCGGGCGATTTCCCGCAGTACCGGCTCGAGATCGTCGGGGATGGCCCCCTGCAAGAGCGATGCGTGGCGCTGGTGGAGCGGCTCGGCCTCGGCGGGCGGGTGATCCTCCACGGCACGCAGCCGCATGAGGTGGTGCGCGACAAGCTCGCCCGCGCGGCACTCTTCGTCCAGCATTCGGTGACGGACGCGAACGGCAACGAGGAGGGCCTGCCGATCGCGATCCAGGAAGCGATGGCAAGCGGAACTGCGGTGGTCTCCACCCGCCATGCCGGCATCCCGGATGCGATCGACGACGGCATCAACGGGCTCATGGTGCCCGAATACGACATCGACGGCTACACGGCGGCGATCCGGCGGCTGCTGGCCGATCCCGGCGAGCGCGCGCGCCTCGCCACGGCGGCCCGGCGCAAGGCGGAGGAGGCGTTCGACACTGAACGGCTGCATCGCAGACTCGAGGAGATCGTGCTCGACGCCGTCCGCCGGCAGTAGCGATCGCAGCCGGAGGCCGTCGCAACAGCGAGGCCGGGGCCGGCAGAGCCTGCGCTGATGCTCCTCATCCCAGCGCCGCAACGCCGGTCATGACGTCAAGAAAGATCGGCATCGACCTCATCCCCCGCCGGCGCTGATCCCGTCCGCCGTCCAGAACTCCCCGCTGTGGCGGATTGCGCGGACCCGCGCCTTGTTCGCCGCCTTGTGCTCGGGATCGGCGTAGCCGCGCGGATGGTCGAGATGGACGAGCGGTGCGGTGAAGCGCAGATGCTGGCCGGGGACGCCGGCATTGGCGAGGCGCACGCCGAACTCCTTGTCGCCGCCGCCCCATTTCATCGTCTCGTCGAACCCGTTGACCCTCAGGATCGCCTCCCGCGAAGCCGACGCGTTCGCCCCGCACCAGGCGCGCTGGACCGGCGACAGGCGGTCGAGGAGCGCCATCACCGGTTTCGGGAACGGCATGGTCTTTGCCCAGGTGCCAGGCCGGTCGATCGCGCGGTTGGCCCGGAGCCAGCCCCGGTCGAAGACCCGGCCCGCACGCACATCCTCCTCCGTCACCGCCGCCGTCGCCTCGGCATCGAGGCGGATGAGGCTCCCCGACGAGAACCGGTCGGGGCGCGCGATCTCGATGTGACGGGCGATGAATCCGGGATGGATCAGCACGTCGCCGTCGATGAAGACGAGGAACTCGGCTGCCGAGGTCGCGATCGCCCGGTTGAGAATGGCGTTCTTCTCGAACCCCCGGTCCTCGTGCCAGACATGGCGCAGCGGCAGTGCCGGATGCGCCGCACGGAACGCTTCCACCACCGCCGCCGTCTCCGGCCCGGACCCGTCATCGGCAATGGCTATGGAATCGGGCAACCGCCGCTGGCAGGCGACCGAGACCAGCGAGAGCCCCAGCGCCCGCGGGTTGTTGTAGGTCGAGATGATCAGCTCGGTGCGCATGGCGTTCACGCTACTCCCATCCGCGCGAGATAGTCGAGGGCGGCGCGGTCTTCCACCGTCTCCGCCTCGATATTGGCAAGCGTCCGGCGAACCTTGCGCTCGTAGGCCGGGGCCTTGCCGGCGAGATTCGGGCCGCGGCCGATCTTGGCGGCCAGTTCCGCCTCGGAACGGGCATAATAGTGGTTGAGCTGCAGGTGATCGGCCGAATAGAAGCCCGGTTTCTCCCGCTCCCTGAAAGTCGCCACCTCGCCGCGATCGTTGCAGGTGCGATCGTCACCCGTCTCCATCGCATGCACGCGCACCACCGTCAGCCGGCAGGGATCGACCACCATCTTGAAGGCGCGCACGCCGCGCGCCTCGCTCATCGGATCGGCGGCGCGGTGGAGATAGTTATGCAGGATCCCGCCCGCGGGCGGCATGCGATGGCCGCAATGGCCGAACATGTGCCAGGGCAGCGAGACGTTGGCGCAATCCCCGAGATGGGCGAGCGCCGCGTCGATCGTCGCCTCCCGTTTCGGCACGAGGAATTCGTCGGCGTCGATGAAGGTCATCCAGCGGAACCCGCCGCCGAAATTGCTCGCGGCATGAGCGTAGGCGAGCACCTGGTTGTGGATCTCCCACCCCGGCCCCGGCACCGAGAGCCGCTGGCGCCACGGCACGACCGTCAATCGCGCGCCCAGCACCTCGCTGAGGATCGCCACCGTCGCGTCGGTCGAGCCATCATCATAGACGAAGAACCCCCGCGCGCCCGCGAGCGCGTGGAACTCCGCCCACTCGCGGATGTGGCGCTCCTCGTTGCGGACGATCAGCACGATGGCAACCCCCGCCCGTTCCGGCTCCGGTTCCGGGGCACGCACGCCGATGCGTCCGAGCTTCCACACCCGCCCCATCAGCGACGACAGCATGGGCGATCCTTTCCACCGGCCTCGGGCTTTGCGAACCCAAGTAGCAAAGGCGCCGGCGCGACAAAACCCCTCGGGATCGGCGTTGCGCCATCCGGGGCCACACCGTAACCTCGGCGCCCCCCGTGCCGGACAGGAGAGACCGCCATGCGCCTCGGAATCGATTTCGGCGGCACCAAGATCGAGGGAATCGTGCTCGACCGCGACGGGAGCGAGCTTGCCCGCAAGCGCATCCCCACTCCACGCAACGCTTACGACGCCTCGATCGGCGCGATCCACAACCTCGTTCTCGACCTCGAAAGGCAAACGGGCATCACCGCCACACGCGTCGGCATCGGCGTTCCCGGAGCCGTGGACCGCGAAGACGGAAGGGTCCGCGGCGGCAACGCGACCTGGATCACCGGCCGCGACTTCGGCGCCGACCTTGGCGCGGCGCTCGGCCGGCCGGTGAAGATCGCCAATGACGCGAACTGCTTCGTCCTCTCGGAAGCGCGCGATGGCGCCGGAGCCGGGGCTCAGGTGGTGTTCGGCGTCATTCTCGGCTCCGGGGTCGGCGGTGGCATCGTCGTTCACGGCGAGCTCATCGAGGGCGTGAACGCGATCTGCGGCGAATGGGGCCACATCCCCCTCCCCGCCCCCCGCGATGACGAGCGCCCCGGCCCGGTCTGTTCCTGCGGCACGCCCGGCCATGTCGAGGCCTGGCTGTCTGGCCGCGCCCTTGCGGCGGATTACGCGCGCCGCGCCGGCCGGGATCCTGCGGACGCGCCGCGCGCACAGAACGTGATCGCCCGGAGCGCCGCCGGCGAGGCCGCGGCCGAGGAGACCTTGCGCCGGTTCGAGGATCGGCTCGGCCGCGCGCTCGCGACCATCGTCAACGTCATCGACCCCGATGTCATCATCCTTGGCGGCGGCCTCTCCAACGTGGCCCGTTTCTACGAGACGGTGCCGCCCAGGATCGCCCCCCATGTCTTCGGCGGCCGTTTCCGCACCCGTCTCCTCAAGAACCACCACGGCGACAGCTCCGGCGTCCGCGGCGCCGCTTGGCTGTAACCCCGCTTTGATCCCCTCGCAACGGCGAGTGGCCCATCTGCCGTTAACGAACAGGTAGGTTCCTATTGCTGTTTCGAATCAAGGTGCTGATGGGGTTTTCATGCGTGGGCAGCTCTCGCCCACGGTCACTGGAACGTCGGTTCCGAGCGGAATTTCACAGGCGCCCCGCCTTCGGGATGACGGAAGGCAAGCTCCGCCGCATGGAGCTGGAGCCGCGGTGCCGCAGCCGCATCGCCATAGAGCGGATCGCCGAGGATCGGATGCCCGAGTTCCGCGCAATGGACCCGGAGCTGGTGGCTCCGCCCCGTCAGCGGCGCAAGCGCGAGCCGCGTCGCCCCCGCCTCCCGCGCCATCACCCGCCACTCCGTTACCGCCGACTTGCCGCGGAGGTGGCAGACCATCTGCCGCGGCCGGTTCGGCCAGTCGCAGATCAGCGGCAGGTCGATCCGCCCCGCATCCTCCGCGACCTGCCCCGCCACCCGCGCGACATAAAGCTTGCCCACCTGCCGCCGCTCGAACTGCCAGCCGAGGTGGCGCTGGGCGAGAC
>CAYMOD010000111.1:0-6877 GCA_964391945.1 uncultured Rhodobacterales bacterium
CCGGGGACGAGGGCGTCGCCGCCGCGATCGCGGAATGCGAGGCGCGCGGCATCGGCGCCGGCGTCACCAAGTACCGCCTGCGCGACTGGCTGATCTCGCGCCAGCGCTACTGGGGCTGCCCGATCCCGGTCGTGCATTGCCCGTCCTGCGGCACGGTACCGGAGAAGAAGGCGAACCTGCCGGTCCGGCTACCGGAGGACGTGAGTTTCGACAAGCCCGGCAACCCGCTCGACCGGCATCCGACCTGGGCCGATACGGCCTGCCCCGCCTGCGGCGGCCGGGCGCGGCGCGAGACCGACACGATGGACACCTTCGTCGATTCCTCGTGGTATTATGCGCGGTTCACCGCGCCGCATGCGCCGACGCCGACCGAGGCGGAGGAGGCCGCCTACTGGATGAATGTCGACCAGTATATCGGCGGCGTCGAACACGCGATCCTGCACCTGCTCTATTCGCGCTTCTTCGCGCGTGCGATGCATCGGACCGGGCATCTGCCTGAAAAGGCGGTGGAACCCTTCGATGCGCTTTTCACGCAGGGCATGGTGGTGCACGAGACCTATGCGACCCGTGGTCCCGACGGGCGGGCGCGCTGGCACCTGCCCGAGGAGGTCGAGCGCGACGAGAACGGGGCACGGCTCCGCGACGGCACGAAGGTCGAGATCGGCGCGGCGACGAAGATGTCGAAGTCGAAGAAGAATGTCGTCGATCCTGACGACATCATTCAGAACTTCGGCGCCGATACCGCGCGGTGGTTCGTGATGTCGGACTCGCCCCCCGAGCGCGATGTCGAATGGACGGCTTCCGGCGCCGAGGCCACGCATCGGCATCTCGCGCGCGTCTGGCGGCTCGTCCGCGCCATTGCTGCGGAGGAGGCGAGGCAGGAGGCGCCGGGAGAGGCGGCAACCGCACTTCTGAAGGCGACGCACCGGACGATCCGCAGCGTGACCGAGGGGATCGAGGGCTTCGCCTTCAACCGGGCGGTGGCGAGCCTCTACCAGTTCACCAACATCCTTGCTCACACCGATGCGCAAGCGCCGGGAATGGCACAGGCGCGCCGCTTCGCCGCGCGGACCCTCGCGCAGCTCATGCAGCCGATGACGCCGCATCTCGCCGAGGAGATGTGGGCGATGCTCGGCGGCGAGGGGCTGGCGGTGACGGCGCCTTGGCCGGAGGCTGATCCCGCCATGCTCGCCGACGACGCGGTAACGCTCCCCGTCCAGATCAACGGCAAGCGCCGGGCGGAGATCGTGGTTCCGCGCGGCGCCGGCCGCGAGGCGGTCGAGGCGGCGGTTCTCGCCGACGAGGCGGTGCGGAAGGCGCTCGCCGGCCGCGCACCGCGCAAGCTGATCGTGGTCCCGGACCGGATCGTCAATCTCGTGGTCTGAGGGGAAGGCATGATCCGGGTCGGAAACCGCGTCCTCGCGCCGCTCGCCGCTCTGGTGCTCGCTGCCTGCGGGTTCACGCCGATGCATGGCGATCGGCCCTCGGGCGAGAAGCTCGGCCTCGATGTCGCGGTCGATACCATCCCCGGCTCGGCGGGTTTTGCGCTCCGTGAGCGGCTGGTCGAGCGGCTGGGGACGCCCGCGCAACCGGACTACCGCCTGTCGGTCGATCTCGAAATCCGCGATGAGGACGCGGCCGTCACCCGCGAGGACATCACCACGCGCTACATTGTCATCGGCACTGCCGCCTACCGGCTCGAGCCAGTGGGCGCGCCGGACGAAGCGCTCGAAGGCGCGGTCAGTGCCCAGACCGCCTACAGCGCGCCTGCCGACGATACCGCCTCGGCCTTCGCGAGCCGCGCGGCTGCCCTCAATGCCCATGAGCGCGTGGCGCAGGCGCTCGCCGAGCGGATCGTGCTCCGGCTGTCGGTCCTTGACTGGCTGGGGGACACACCGGCAGCAGGCCAGTGAAACTCCCGGGGGCGGAGGCCGCCCGCCGCCTCGCGGCAAAGCCCGATCCGGCGCTCGGCGCGATCCTCCTCTACGGGCCGGATCCGATGCTGGTCGCAATGCTGCGGCAGGAGATCGTCGCCGGGTTGATCGGGCCGGAAGGCGAGGCGGAGATGCGACTCGAGCGGATCGCGGCGGCCGACCTCCGGCGTGACCGGGCGGCGCTCGGTGATGCGATGCGGGCGCAGGGGTTCTTTCCCGGACGGCGCGTCGTCCTGGTCGAAGGGGTGACGGATACCACCGCCGAGCCTGTGCTCGACGCGCTTGCCGAGCAGGGGAAGGGCGATGCGGTGATCGTCGCGACAGCCGGGATGCTCCCGGCGCGCAGCGGCATCAGGAAGGGGTTCGAGGCGGCGCGGGCGGCGGTGGCGATCGCGCTCTATCCCGATCCGCCGAACCGCGCCGAGATCGAGGCGCGGCTCGGGCGCGCTGGGATTGCCGCCGATGCGGATGCGGTCGATGCCCTCGTGGCGCTCGGCGCAGAGCAGGATCCGGGTGCCTTCGCGCAGATGCTGGAGACGCTCGCGCTCTACTGCCACGGCTCGGGCCGGCCGGCGGGCGTCGAGGACGTGGTGGCGGTGGCGCCTGATGCCGGCGAAGGCGACCTCGACGCGCTCATCCACGGCGCGGCGGAAGGGCAGGTCGGGGTAATCGTGCCGCAGTTGAAGCGGCTGGCGGCGAGCGGGACCAACCCGACCACGATCGCCATCGCCGCCGGCCGCCATTTCCGTGCTCTTCATGCGGCGGCGAGTGCTGCCGACGGGGCGGAAGCGGGGCTTTCGCGGTTGCGGCCGCCGGTGTTCGGTCCGCGCCGGAGCCGGATGGCGGCGCAGGTGCGCAAACTCGGCCAGCCTGCGATCGAGAAGGCGCTGGTCCTGCTCACCGACACCGATCTTGCGCTGCGCTCCTCGCGCCCGGTTCCCGGCATGGCACTGGTCGAGCGGACGCTGATCCGGATCGCCATCCTCGCCAGTCGATAACAGGCTCGCGAAGGGCCTGGGTACGCCTCACCTTGGCATGTTTCTCCGGGTCCAGGCTGCAGCCGAGAGCCCCGCGAGCCGCCCGGTGGCGAGGCAGGCGGTGAGGAGATAGCCACCCGTTGGCGCCTCCCAGTCAAGCATCTCGCCCGCGGCGAAGACCCCCGGCCGCGCCCGGAGCATCAGGGTGGCGTCAAGGGCGACCGCCCGCACGCCACCCGCGGTCGAGATCGCCTCGTCGAGCGGGCGTGCCGGCCCGAGGACGAGCGTCAGGTGCTTGGCGATCCGGGCGAGCGCACCCGGATCGGTGGGCAGGTCGCGCATCGCGTGGCGCATCAGTGCGGTCTTGACGGGCGGCAGCCGCAAGGTGCGGCGCAGGTGGTTCGAGAGGCTCGCCTTGCCGCGCGGCCGCGCGAGGCGCCGCGCCACTTCTGCCTCCGGGAGGTCGGGCAGGAGGTCGATGCCGAGCACCGCGCCTTTCCCTTCTGCCTGGAGCGCCGACGAGAGGGGATAGAGCCCGCCGCCTTCGATCCCTGTGCGCGTGACCATGATCTCCCCGCGCAGCCGGCGGTCTCCGGCGATGAGCGCGACCGATTTCAGCGGCGTGCCGGCATGGGCTTCCATCGGCGGCGACCAGTCCACGTCGAACCCCATGTTCGCCGGCGCGAACGGCGCGAGCGCCACGCCCTCGCCTGCGAGCACCGGCGCCCATGTGCCATCGGAGCCGAGCCGCGCCCAGGAGGCGCCGCCGAGCGCGAGGACGGTCGCCGCCGCCTCGACCCGGCGTTCGCCTTCCGGCGTCGCGAAGATGGCTGCCGTTCCCTGCCAGCCCCGCCAGTGCCAACGGGTGCGGATCACGACGCCGGCGCCGGCGAGCCGTGACAGCCAGGCCCGGAGCAGTGGCGAGGCCTTCATGCTTCGTGGGAAGACGCGGCCGGAACTGCCGGTAAAGCAAGGCTGGCCAAGGCCCTCCACCCATTCCTGTACCGCTTCCGGTCCGAACGCGCCCACCGCCGGGCCGAGCCATCCGGCGGCGTCGCCATAGGCAGTGAGAAACGCGTGCGGGGGTTCGGCCCTGGTCAGGTTCAGGCCCGATTTCCCGGCCATCAGGAGCTTGCGCGCCACCGAAGGCTTGGCTTCGGCCAACACGACCGCGATACCGGCCGCCGCCAGCATCTCCGCCGCCATCAGCCCGGCGGGTCCGCCGCCGATCACCAGCGCCTCCGTGCCTTCGACAGGGTTCGCAATCGGGGCGTCGGAGATGAATGTTTCTCCCATGCGATATGCCGCCGATCCGTCCGCTTCGTCCGCGCCGATCCCGCCCGGCGCGCGGGCGAACCTCCATCACCCCGTCCGGAAGCTCAAGGGCAGAAGCGGCGCGCCGGGAGCACCGGCAGGCTCAGAGGCCGATCCGCGCCCGGATGTCGGGATCGCGCAGGCTGACCTCGGTCCCGGCGAAGTCGTCGGCCTCGGGCGAGCAGAGCCAGACGAGGGCGCGGGCGGGATGCTCGGGCGGCGCGTGGTCGGCGAAATTCATGCGACTGACCGGGTTGATGCCCGAAGCCTTGATCCGGCGCTGCATGTCGGTGGCGATGGTTCCCGGCGAGAGCGAGAACACCCGGATCCGGCCGCGGAGCTCGTGATGGATGCAGCGCGCGAGCATGAGGGCGCCGGCCTTGGACGAGCAATAGGCGCTCCAACCCTCGAGCGGATTATGCGCGGCGCCCGAGCCGACCGAGATCACGGTGCCGCCGCCTGCGGCGAGCATGCCCGGCAGTACCGCCCGCAGCCCGTTGTAGACGCCCAAGAGGTTGACCGCCATCGCGTCCGCCCATGCTTTCGGATCGGTGGACTGGATCGGGCCGATCGGGTCGATCGTTGCCGCGTTCGAGACCAGCACGTCGATCCGGCCGAAGGTTTCACGCCCGCGTGCGACCGCCGCTTCCACGGCGGCGTAGTCGGCGACGTCGCCGGTCACCGCGATGGCACAGTCGCCGATCTCCGCCGCCAGTGCCTCGATCCCTTCGCGACTGCGGGCAAAAAGCACGACCGAGGCGCCGGCCTTGGCCATCGCGCGCGCGGTCGCCGCGCCGATGCCGCGGCCCGCGCCGGTGATCATCGCGACTTTTCCATTCATTGACGTGCTCCCTTCAGGTTTTCGGTTCGCGCGGCGGCTCGGCATCGGGCTGGCGCTCGGGCATCGCCGCGGCGAATTCCGGCAGCGCGAGGCAGGCGTCATGGATCCGGGCGAGGGTTGGGCAGGATTCGAGTCCGATCTTCCAGCGCCGCGCGCCGAGGATCTGGGGGATGAGGCAGATATCTGCGGGGCCCGGACGGTCGCCGTGGCAGAAATTCCCGGTCTCCGGCTCCCGCGCAAGCCGTGTCTCGAGTGCCATGAGCCCCGTCTCTATCCAGTGCCGGGCCCAGGCCTCGCGCGCGTCCGCTTCGAGGGCGAGCGTGTTCTTGAGGTATTTCAGCACCCGGAGGTTCGTCAGCGGGTGCATGTCGCAGGCGGCGATGAGTGCGAGCGAACGCACGCGCGTGGCACCCGCCGGATCCTCGGGCAGGAACGGAGGCTCGGGGTGGGTGCAGTCGAGATACTCGATGATCGCGAGCGACTGGCTGAGATGCGTCCCGTCATCCTCGAGGAAGGGGACCAGTCCCTCGGGGTTGGCGGCGCGGTATTCCTCGCGCTGCCGGTCTCCGCGCAGGAGGTTGACGAAGACGGGCTCGGGGCTCAGCCCCTTGAGGTTCAGCGCAATCCGGACGCGGTGGGCCGTGCCGCTCTGGAAATAGGTGTAGAACCGCATTCGCCCCTCCCGCGCCACACGGCGGCCCCGCAAGACAGGCGCAAGACAGCATACGCGGTCCGCTTTTCGATTGAACCCGGGAGCGGTGGTGCAGGTTCCTCGAGACCGGCCGCGGCATCAGGTGGGAACGGATCCGTTCGGAAACCCACCGCCCCGCACCCCCTGCAGCAGTGCGCTCGACAACGGCAGGGCGGGTCCGGCATGCATCTGCCCCGCGCGGCGCGACTGGACGAAGCGGGCGTGCCAGACGTTGACCACCACCGGGATCTCCTCGATGCCGAGCAGGTTGGCGATCAGGAAACGGTGGTTGCCGCCGCCCTCGATCCGGACGATCTCGCCTGTGCGGGTCACGGCGACCTGGATCTCGTTGAGCGGATTGCCCTCAATTCTCTGGTTGCCGAGACGCATTTCGGGATGGACCGCCTGCTGGCGGCGGTAGCCGTTGGTGCGGATATCCTCATAGAGGCTGTCCCAGAACTCCGCGCGTTCCAGCCACCTCCTGCGGTCTTCGGGCGGGACGAGGCGGGCAAGCCGACGATAGCGTCCGGTCTCCGTCCATGGCCGACCCTCGATGAAATGCTCGCGGAAGGCAGCATAGTCCGCTGCCCCGAGGGCGGGCACAAGCACCCGATCCCACGGACCCTTGAGGATCAGGCTGTGCGCGCGCGAGCCGTCGTCATGGTAGCGGAAGTCGAACCGGTGGGCGGCATGGTAGGCGTTGACGACCGACGGGAAGATCCGCCGCCTGATCTCGCGCGTGCGCACGGTGAGAACGAGAGGATCTGGGGAAACGCGTATCGCATGTGCGGGAGAAGAAGATGCCAGACGAACCACGCCTTCAAAGACAACATCGTTCGCAAGGCGGAGCGCGCGCCGCCAGTTCGGTATCTTCATTGCAAAGCACCCCAATTCCGCGGCGAGAAATGAGAAGCCTGCCGCCTGACTGTTTCTTGTCCGTATATACTTCACAGGAATTGGAAGCGTAGGGTTAATATGCTGTTCTGGTTAATGAGTGTCCGCGCCGGTATTTGGATTCTTCTTCGAGATGAAGCATCAGTTCAAGTACTCGGAATGCGCTGACCTGAAGCCTCTTGCGGCAGGGTCGGCTCCTGCCGGAAGCGGCGGCAGCCGACCTCTC
>CAYMOD010000112.1:0-6821 GCA_964391945.1 uncultured Rhodobacterales bacterium
AGTCATCCGCTCGAGCTCGGCCCGGCGCTCCTCGGGCCGGGTGATCGAGACCATCTCGACCTTCTCGAACTGGTGCTGGCGCAGCATGCCGGCGGTGTCCTTGCCGGCCGATCCCGCTTCCGAGCGGAAGCACTGGGTATGCGCCGTCATCCGCATCGGGATCTGGTCGGCCTCGAGGATCCGGTTGGCGACCAGGTTGGTGAGCGTCACCTCGGAGGTCGGGATGAGCCACCAGCCGTTGGTGGTGCAGTAGCTGTCCTCGGCGAATTTCGGCAGCTGGCCGGTGCCGAACATCGCCTCGTCGCGGACGAGGACGGGGGTCCAGATCTCGGTCAGGCCGTTCTTGGTGATATGGGTGTCGAGCATGAACTGCACGAGCGCCCGGTGGATGCGGACCATGGCGCCGCGCATCACCACGAAACGCGAGCCCGAAAGGCGGGCCGCGGCCTCGAAATCGAGGCCGGCCATCGCGGCCGGGATCTCGAAATGCTCGCGCGGGGGGAAGGGGAAGTCGCGGGGCGTGCCCCAGCGCCTGAGTTCGACATTTGCCGTCTCGTCAGGGCCGTCCGGCACATCCTCGAGCGGGCGGTTCGGGATCCCGGCAAGAAGATCGGCGAGGGCCTGATCGGCATCGCGCGCCTCGTCCTCGAGCGCGGCGATCCGGGCCCTGGATTCGGCGACCAGATTGCGCAGGCGCTCGAACTCCGCCTCGTCGCCACGCGTCCTCGCCGCGCCGATCGCCTTCGAGGCGGCGTTGCGCTCGGCCTGGAGTTGCTCGGCGGCATGGATGCGACCGCGTCGTTTCTCGTCGAGGGCAAGGATCGACGCTGCGGCCGGATCGAGCCCCCGGCGGGCCAGCGCCGCGTCGAATGCTTCGGGCGTTTCGCGAATCAGGCGGATGTCATGCATGCGAGTTCCTCGCGGATGGTCAGTACCGGTTATGCCTGAAAAAGACGGGGTCTCAAATGGCCCTATGCACCGAAGGCTGCCAGCATTCTACGGCTGATGGCGTGGTGCCGTCGCCGCGTCCAGACGGGCGCGGCGCTGCGGCGGGATCACCGGCCCGCGCAGGGCCGATGCCCGCTCGCGAAGCGCCTCGCCGCGCGTGGCGAGATCTGCACCCGTCGCCCGCAGGCGTTCGGCTTCGGAGGGGGCGAGGGCACCCGCGGATCGGAGCGACGCGGTCGCGCCGAGTTCGGGTGCCGATGCCGCACGCAGTTCCGCGGAAGGTTCAAGTCCGGGAGCCTGGGGTTCGATGCAGCCGCCGAAAGCGGTGCAGGCAAGCGTGGCAGCGATCACTTTCTGCACGCGCCGCGAGCCTGGCTTTGACATGCCGGTTGAAAGACGTGGGCGCAAGGATCTAATCTCGACAAGAGGCGTTGAAGCAGGGCTAGCGCCAGAGCTGAGCGACTGCAAGCGCCTGTCCGGGGGGAACCATGGCCGAGAACAAGAGTGATACTGCCAGCAAACGAACGGAGACAGCATCCGGCACGGGCGCGAACCCCGGTCCCGAGATGCCGGCGTTCGCCGGACAGGGGCCCGAACTCGCGCAGAACATGATGGAGGTCTACGAGATCTCGGGCCGGATCTGGCAGAAATGGATGCAGGGGAAGATCCAGGACAGAGGCGTGCCGCATCCCGATCCGCTGAATGCGATGCCGAGTTTCGCCGAGCTCATGCGGACGATGTGGAGTCATCCCGATCAGGTTGCGACCATGACGATCGATTACTGGGCGGCGCAGCAGGCGCTGTGGCAGAAGTCGATGCGGAAGTGGCTCGGCACGCAGGAGGAGGAGGAGAGTCTCGACCTGCCGCACATGATGAAGGCCGACAGGCGCTTCGCCCATAAGGACTGGTCGGAAAACGCCCTCTTCGAATATCTCAAGCAGAATTATCTTCTCACCGCCGGATGGATTCAGAACGCGGTTCAGAATGTCGGCGAGATGGACCCGAAGGAGCGCAAGAAGGTCGCGCTCCATACGCGGAACTATGTCGAGGCGTTGAACCCGGCGAACTTCTTTGCGCTCAATCCCGAGGTGCTCGAGACGACGGCGCAGGAGAAGGGCAAGAACCTTGTCCGCGGTCTGAACATGATGCTCGAGGATCTCGAACGCGGCAAGGGCACGCTCCTGATCCGGCAGACGGATATGGATGCCTTCGAGGTCGGCCGGAACATGGCCGTATCGCCGGGCAAGGTGGTCTGGCAGAATGATATTCTGCAACTGATCCAGTATGCGCCCGCGACGGAGAAGGTCTACACGCGCCCGCTCCTGATTATCCCGCCCTGGATCAACAAATACTACATTCTCGACCTGAATCCGAAGAAGTCGGTGGTGAAGTTTCTCGTCGAGAAGGGCTACACGGTCTTCATGATCTCGTGGGTGAACCCGGACGACCGCCACAAGGACAAGACCTGGGAGGACTACATGTTCGACGGGGCGTCGGCCGCGATCGACGCCGTGCTCAAGGAGACCGGGCAGCGGTCCGTCAACGTCGTGTCCTATTGTATCGGCGGGACGCTCTGCGGCACGCTGTCGGCCTATATGGCGAAGACCAACGACAAGAGGCTGAACTCGACGACGTTCTTCACGGCCCAGCTCGATTTCGAGGATGCAGGTGAGCTCCAGACTCTCGTCGATGAGAAGATCCTGACGCTGATGGGCGAGGATCTCGAGAAGGGATACCTGCCGGCGGAGCGGATGGCGGCGGCGTTCAACATGCTGCGGTCGAACGACCTGATCTGGGGTTATATCGTCAACAACTACCTGCTCGGCAAGGATCCGTTCCCGTTCGATCTCCTTTACTGGAACTCGGATTCGACGGCGATGCCGGCGAAGGTGCATCAATTCTATCTGCAGGAGTTCTATATCGACAACAGCTTCGCCCGGAAGGGTCTGGAGATTGCCGGGGAGCATCTGGACATCTCCGAGATCAGGGGGCCGGTCTATCATATCGCGGCCAAGGAGGATCACATCGCCCCGGCTCATTCCGTCTATCGTGGCGCGAAGAAGATGAAGAAGGCCGATATCCGCTTCATCCTCTCAGGCTCAGGGCATATCGCAGGGGTCGTGAATCCCCCGGAGATCGGCAAGTACCAGTTCTGGACCAATCCCGACATGAGCCACGAGACGCTCGAAGCATGGCTCGAGGGGGCGGAGGAGACGCCAGGCAGCTGGTGGGACGATTGGGATGCCTGGCTGGCAGCGAAGTCCGGCCGGAAGATCAACGCGCGTGAGCCGGGCGCCGTGCACGGAACGATCGAGGAGGCGCCGGGCAGTTACGTCAGGAAGCGATTCGACGCGCCCCGCTGATGCCGCGGCGGTTCACGCCTCCGGATGCAGGACGCAGAGGAGCGTAAAGAGGCGGCGGGCAGTGGCGAGGTCTGTTTCCGCCTTTCCCCCGAGGCGCTCGAGAAGCAGCCTTGCTCCTTCCTTGTGTATCTCGCGTCGGCCGGCGTCGATCATCTCGATCTGTGCCGGCGGCAGGCGCTTTACCGCATCGAAATAGCTCTCGCAGATCGCGAAGTAGTCCTTGACCACCTGGCCGAAAGGCGCGAGCGAAATCTGGAACGAGCCCGCCGGTTCCCCGGCCTGAGTGGTGAGGTCGAACAGGAGGCGGCGGTCACGAATCCCGAGAACCAGCCGATAGGGGCCATCCGGCGGCAGATGCTCCGCCTCCGGAACCGGCACGAAGCGGTTGTCCTCGAGCAGATCGAAGATCGCGACCCGCCGTTCCTGCTCGCTCTCCGGCGTCGGGACCGGCAGGCTGGTCTCGTCGATCTGGATATCGAAGAGGCGGCCCGCGGTCACTGCGCAGGATGCTCGTTCAGCCGCGCGAGCCGCGCCGAGACCGAGAGGCCATGGGCCTCCAGGCTCTCGGCATGCGCAAGCGTTTCGGCAGCGGGACCGATCCGGCCGAGGGCGGCCGGTGACAGCCGTGCAAGTGTCGTGCGCTTCATGAAGTCGAGGACGGAGAGCCCGGACGAGAAACGCGCGGAGCGCGAGGTGGGCAGCACGTGGTTGGGTCCGCCCACATAGTCGCCGATCGCCTCGGGCGTCCAGGGGCCGATGAAGATGGCGCCGGCGTGGCGGATGCGGGCGGCCAGCCGCTCGGCGTCGGCGGTCATGATCTCGAGATGCTCCGGAGCGATGCGATCGGCGAGCGCCGCTGCCTCCTCCCAGTCACGCACCACGATGACGGCGCCGAAATCGCGCCAGCTTGCGCCGGCGATAGCGCGACGGGCGAGTGACCGGAGCCGTGTCTCCACGGCCGCCGTCACGCGATCACCGAACGCGGGATCGTCGGTGATGAGGATGGATTGGGCATTCGCGTCGTGCTCGGCCTGGGCGAGGAGATCGAGCGCGATCCAGTCGGGATCGTTGTCGGCGTCGGCGATCACCAGGACCTCGGATGGACCGGCGATCATGTCGATGCCGACGCGGCCGAAGACGCGGGCCTTGGCCGCTGCAACATAGGCATTGCCGGGGCCGGTGATCTTGTCCACGGGCGCGATGGTCTCCGTGCCGTAGGCGAGCGCGGCGATCGCCTGCGCGCCACCGATCCGGTAGATCGTGTCGATCCCGGCCAGTTGCGCCGCGAGGAGCACAAGCGGATTGGCGATCCCGCCGGGTGTCGGCGCGCAGATGACCAGGCGCTCGACTCCGGCCACCCGCGCGGGAATCGCGTTCATGAGAACGGAGGAGGGGTAGGAGGCAAGCCCCCCGGGCACATAGAGCCCCGCCGCATCGACCGGCGACCAGCGCCAGCCGAGTTCGGCGCCCGCCTCGTCCACCCATTGCGCATCGGCAGGCACCTGACGCTCGTGATAGGCGCGGATGCGGGCCGCAGCGAGTTCGAGCGCCTTCCGCTCCGCGGCGGGCACCGCCGCCGCAGCGGCGATGATCTCGGTCTCGGAGAAGGCGAGTGTTCCAGGGGTGAGTTCAAGCCGGTCCCAGCGCGCCGTCATCTCGATCAGCGCCGCGTCGCCGCGACGGCGGACGTCGGCGATGATGGCGGCAACGTCGGTGTCGACATCGGCCTCGGCGTCCCGCTTGGCGCCGAGAAAGGCGGCGAAGCCTTCCGCGAAGCCGGCGTCGCGGCTGTCGAGTCGGAGCGGCATGATCACTCCCCGTGTGCAGGCGAGGTTGAGGCGCGGGCGGGATAGGGGCGCGACACGTCGGTCAGACTCACGTCGAGGCATTCGACATTGACCGCCAGGGTGCCGTCACCAGCAAGAATGATGTTTATGGTGCCCATTCCATCCTCGGCGGGTTCGAATTCGAGGGCAAGCACGCTCAGGACAAGATCCCGATCGTCGGGATCGATGCCCTGGCTGCGTACCTGCAACGCGCAGTCGATGGTGAGAAGGGATTGCACCCGCTCGAAGGATCGGCCGTCGTGGCGGGCGCGTTCGGCATCCTCCCAGCGGAAGCGGTTCAGCAGCAGGGTGAAACGATGGCGCCGGGGCATCCAGACGGCGCGTGTGCCTTCGGTCACCGCGTCCTGCACCAGCGCCGAGATCACGACGAGATCCTCCGCGTTCTCGGCCCGCAGTCGGATCGGTTCCTGGCCGGCATCCTCGAAACGCGCGTCAGCGGTCATGGCCGGTCTCCGTCACCCGTTCGACCGCCGCGCCGCAGGCGGAGAGCTTGGCCTCGAGCCGCTCGTAGCCACGGTCGAGATGATAGACACGCGCGACCCGGGTCTCGCCCTTCGCGGCGAGGCCGGCGAGGATGAGGGACACCGAGGCGCGCAGGTCGGTCGCCATCACCGGCGCGCCGCGAAGCTCCGCGACGCCGGTGACGGTGGCGGTGCCGCCATGGACGTCGATCCGCGCGCCCATCCGCATCAGTTCCGGCGCGTGCATGAACCGGTTCTCGAAGATCCGCTCCTCGAGTCGCGACGTACCCTCGGCAAGGGTGAGCAGCGCCATCATCTGGGCCTGGAGATCGGTGGGAAAACCCGGGTGCGGTTCCGTGGCGACGTCGACGGGCCTGAGGCGGCCCTCCGGGCGCGTGACCCGCAGGCCGGTTTCGGTATCCGCGACCTCGACGCCCGTCGCCTCGAGCTTCTCGATGAAGGCGGAAACGAGACCGCGCTCGCCGCCGGTGAGTTCGACCGAGCCGCCGGCAATGGCGGGAGCGAGCATGTAGGTGCCGAGCTCGATCCGGTCGGGGATGACCGGGTGCGTCGCGCCATGGAGCCGATCGACGCCCTCGATGACGAGCGTGCCGGTGCCGTCGCCCTCGATCTTCGCGCCCATCCGGCGCAGGCAGCGGGCGAGGTCGGCGATCTCGGGCTCGCAGGCGGCGTTCTCGAGCACGGTGGTGCCGCGGGCAAGGGTGGCGGCCATCAGCGCGTTCTCGGTGGCGCCGACGGACACTTGCGGAAAGGTGAAGCGGGCGCCGCGAAGGCCCTGTGGTGCGCGGGCGTGTATATAGCCGTCGCGGAGATCGAGATCCGCTCCGAGGGCTGCAAGCGCCTGGAGGTGGAGGTTGACCGGACGCGCCCCGATCGCACAGCCGCCCGGCAGCGAGACCACTGCCGCGCCGTCGCGGGCCAGCATTGGCCCGAGCACCAGGATCGAGGCACGCATCTTGCGCACGATGTCGTAGTCGGCGCGGTGGTTGGCGATGCGCTCGGCGCCGATGACCAGCACGCGACCTTCCTGAAGCGACGCTACCTCGCAGCCGAGCGACTCGAGCAGGAGCGCCATCGTCCGGATGTCGGCGAGGCGTGGTGCATTCGTGAGCGTCAGCGGCTCGTCGCTGAGGAGGGCTGCCGGCATCAGTGTCAAACAGGCAGTCTTGGAGCCGGCGATC
>CAYMOD010000113.1:0-6806 GCA_964391945.1 uncultured Rhodobacterales bacterium
ATCATCGCCACTGCACTCATCGATACCGGCTCGCGCATGGACGAGGTCATCTTCGAGGAGTTCAAGGGCACCGGAAACTCGGAGATCGTCCTCGACCGCAAGGTCGCCGACAAGCGCGTCTTCCCGGCGGTCGACATCCTGAAGTCCGGAACCCGCAAGGAAGAGCTTCTGATCGAGAAGTCGGAGCTTACCAAGATGTTCGTGCTCCGGCGGATTCTGAACCCGATGGGCACGACCGATGCCGTCGAGTTCCTGCTCGGCAAGCTGAAACAGACCAAATCCAACGCCGAGTTCTTCGAGTCGATGAACAGCTGACGACTGCGGCGATGCCATGGTCGACACGATCTTCGCAGAGGCGACCGCGCCCGGACGGGCTGGTGTGGCGATCATCCGGATTTCGGGTCCCGGCGCGCTGGCAGCGGTCGAGCGGCTCAATGTCCGCAACCTGGGCGTCCGCCGGGCTTCACTTCAGCGTTTGATCGATCCTGAAGACCGCGCCTTGATCGACGAGGCGATACTTGTGCACTTCCCTGCCCCAACGAGCTTCACCGGCGAGGACGTGGTCGAGATCCAGTGCCACGGCAGCCCCGCCGTTATTCGTCGTCTTCTCGGATTGCTGGGAGCGATGCCGGGACTGCGGCTAGCGCTGCCAGGCGAGTTCACGCGTTGTGCGTTGGAGAACGGCCGGCTGGACCTCGCGCAGGTGGAGGGACTCGCTGATCTCCTGGCGGCGGAGACCGAGGCACAGCGGCGCCAGGCGATGATATTGGCAGAGGGCCGTCTGTCACAACAGGTGGAGATCTGGCGGCAGCGACTGATCGAATGTCTGGCGCTCGTCGAGGCGGTAATAGATTTCGGGGAGGATGTGCCGGAAGACGTGCTTGAGCCGCTTCCGGCGCAGCTTTCGGCTATTCAGGCCGAGTTGGCGGATATGCTGGCCGGGGCAGCCGCATCTGAGCGGATACGGAGCGGTTTCACGGTCGCCATATGCGGCGCTCCCAATGTCGGGAAATCGACCCTTCTGAATTTTATCGCCGGACGGGAGGTCGCGATTACCTCCGATGTCGCCGGAACGACGCGCGATGTTCTTGAAGTTCACATGGAGATCCGGGGACTGCCGGTGACGCTGCTGGACACCGCCGGAGTGCGGGATGCCGAGAATGCCATAGAACGCCTCGGGATAGAACGTGCGCTCCGGCGTGCAGATGCAGCAGATCTGCGGGTATTCTTGATAGATGGATCATTGCCCTATGTGTTTGAGAAGCATGTGCAGAGAAATGATATTGTCGTCGGGGCAAAAGGCGACCTGCTGCTTTTCAGGAAAGGCATTTCAGTATCAGGACTGACTGGCGCCGGGGTTTCGGAGCTTCTCGATCGGGTTGGTGATCTGCTTACGGCGCGGATCAGTGGCGCTAGCGGATTGGCACATGTCCGCCAGCAGGATGCAGTTGCAGCAGCAGCCACGGCGGTGAGGGCAGCAGCGGAGACGCTATCAGATGCTGCTGCGGATATAGTTCTTGCGGCAGAGGAGCTTCGGGCAGCCGTCTCGGCACTCGACCAGCTTGCCGGGCGGGTTGATGTGGAGGCGGTTCTGGATGTGGTTTTTCAATCGTTTTGCCTCGGAAAGTGAGGGATGTTCCACGTGAAACACAGCAACACGTTCGATGTGATTGTCGTGGGTGGTGGTCATGCCGGCGTGGAGGCGGCGATGGCAGCACACCGGCTTGGGGTCAGTGTGGCGTTGGTCACTCACCGGTTTGACCGTCTGGGAGAGATGTCGTGCAATCCCGCGATCGGAGGCGTCGGCAAGGGGCATCTCGTTCGCGAGATCGACGCACTGGATGGCGTTATGGGGCGCGCAGCCGATGCCGCGGGTATCCAGTTTCGGTTATTGAACCGATCGAAGGGACCGGCGGTGCAGGGACCACGAACCCAGGCGGACCGCGTACTTTACCGGACAACCATTCAGAAGTTGTTCAAGGTCGACGATTCTCCCCTCGTTGTGGAAGCTGAAGTCATCAGCCTGATCATCGCGCAGGACGCGGTCAGAGGGGTGATTCTTGCAACAGGCCAATCCCTGAAGTCGAGGGCGGTTATTCTTACCACCGGGACTTTCCTGCGCGGCACCATCCATATGGGGTCGAGACAGATTCCCGCGGGTCGGGCTGGTGACCCTGCCGCGATTCGGCTCGCGGAGCAGATCGACGACTTCGGCCTGCCGATCGGACGCCTGAAAACCGGGACCCCTCCCCGTTTGCGACGTACGAGCATCGATTGGGAAGCCCTGCCGCAGCAGGAAGCCGACCCGGATCCGGATTTCCTTTCTTTTCTTACTCTTGCTACGGCCGCGCCCCAGATCACCTGTGCTGTCACGCGCACCAATGCGCAGACCCACGAGATCATCAACCGGAATCTCCATGCATCCGCAATGTATTCCGGTGCGATCGCCAGCGCAGGCCCGCGCTATTGTCCTTCCATAGAAGACAAGGTGACTCGGTTCACGGATCGCGAAGCACATACCGTGTTCCTGGAGCCGGAGGGAATCGGCAGCGATGTTGTCTACCCCAATGGAATCTCGACCTCACTGCCGGAGGAGGTGCAGGAGACTTTCGTCAGGACGATCGACGGTCTCAAACGTGCGGAGCTGCTGCAGCCCGGCTATGCGATCGAGTATGATTACATTGATCCCCGCGCCCTCGGGCTAGACCTTCAAGTACGTGCGGTTGAGGGGCTCTATCTGGCAGGGCAGATCAATGGAACGACCGGCTATGAAGAAGCGGCAGCACAAGGTCTTGTTGCCGGCCTCAATGCCGCTCAGTCGAGTCTTGAGCGGGAACCTGTCCACTTCAGCCGGTCAGAATCCTACATCGGCGTGCTGCTCTCTGATCTGACGGCACGCGGAGTGACTGAGCCCTACAGGATGTTCACCTCGCGGGCCGAGTTCCGCCTGCATTTACGCGCAGATAATGCCGATCAGAGGCTTACGCCGAAAGGAATTGTGATAGGCTGTATCAGGCCAGACAGAGCAACATTCTTTGCAAAAAAGCTGGATGCACTCGAACGCGCGCGTGAACTGACCAATGAGGCTTCCGTGTCACCCGACGAGGCAAAGCGTCATGGAATCAGCGTGAATGCTGATGGGCGGCGGCGGACCGCATACGAACTCCTCGCATCGCGGATTTTGCGGGAGGATGTCGCTCGCCTGTTTCCCCATCTTGACCAGATCGAGTCTTCCGTTTGGACGCAACTGGAACGGGACGCGCATTACGCGCCCTATCTTGAGCGTCAGAGGCATGATGTTGACGTGCTGCGCCGGGAGGAGGCGAGATCTATCCCGCAATCCCTCGATTATGCGGCGCTACCCGGTCTCACCAGCGAATTACGCAGCAAGCTGGCAACGGTGCGCCCGGAATCGCTGGCGCAGGCATCTCAGATTGAAGGCATGACGCCGGCCGCGCTGACCATTCTTCTTGCGAAATGCCGTGCAGGCAATGAAGCGAAGTAATGGAAGGGCGCGACGAAATCCTATCTCGCTTCGATGTTTCACGTGAAACATTGGCGCGTCTGAGCCGGTTCGCAGAACTGCTCGTCCATTGGAATTCCCGAATCAACCTGGTCAGTCCATCCACAATTCCCGATCTCTGGCACCGGCACCTGGTCGACAGCGCCCAGATCTGGGCGCTGGCCCGTCCACACGGAGGTACGCTGATCGACCTCGGCTCAGGTGCGGGCTTTCCGGGACTTGTCATTGCCATCATGGGCGGGAGCGATTCCTTCGATATTCATCTGGTCGAGAGTGACAGTCGCAAATGCGCATTCCTCGCGGCAGTAAAGCGCGAGTTCTCGCTTGAGCTCACCATCCATCGGCAACGCATCGAAATAGCAGAACTGCCGCCTGCGAATGTGATTACCGCACGTGCTCTTGCGCCCCTCCACAAATTGCTGGTCTATACAAGTCGCCTCCGTGCCAGGAACGGCACGGCTTTCTTTCCGAAAGGCCGTAATTTCGAGAAAGAGCTTGACGAAGCGCACCGGCTCTGGAACTTCGATTACACACTCCACCCGAGCATGACCGATCCGGAAGCGGCGGTCGTCGAAATCGGAGCGATTGATGGGCCAGCCTAGACCAACGATTCTTGCTCTGGCAAACCAGAAGGGTGGAGTAGGAAAGACAACTACCGCCATCAATCTCGGCACTGCCCTCGCAGCGCTCGGCCAGAAGATTCTTCTCGTTGATCTCGATCCGCAAGGAAACGCCTCGACCGGCCTCGGCATCGCGCCCGCCGATCGGGACTTCACGACTTACGATCTGATCTTTCCTGCCGGGCCTCCCCAGATTTACGAAACCAGCATCCCGAATCTGTCTCTGATCCCGGCTACGCCAGATCTGAGTTCAGCTGATCTAGATATGGTAGGAGATACACGACGGACCTACAAAATACGGGATACTTTGCATGGTGCATCGGAAGTCATCGCAGATCAGGATTACATCCTGATCGATTGCCCGCCATCGCTCAGCCTGCTGACCATCAATGCAATGGTCGCCGCCGACTCGGTCCTGGTGCCGCTTCAGTGTGAGTTCTTCGCCCTCGAAGGTCTCTCGCAACTCATGCGAACGGTGCAGTCGGTGCGGGAGTCCTCCAATCCCGATCTGCGTATTCAGGGTGTTGTTCTCACCATGTATGACCGCCGCAACAACCTCTCCGCGCAGGTTGCCGCCGATGTCCGGAACAATCTTGGCGCGCTTGTCTATGACACCATCATCCCGCGTAACGTCCGCCTCAGCGAGGCGCCCTCGCACGGTGTGCCTGCGCTGATCTATGACCATACCAGCATGGGCAGTATTGCCTATCAGAAGCTCGCGGCCGAGGTGCTTGCGCGGCTGCAGGGTGCCCGGACACTCGAACAGGCATGACAGGATCGAAGATGGAACGTAAGGGTCTCGGCCGCGGCCTGTCCGCGCTCCTCGCGGACATCAACACCCAAACGCCGCGACCCGCTCCGCAGCCGGAAGCGGGTATTCCGGCCACGGCCGCCGCGTCGGCGAACCGGCTCCCGATCGAGCAGCTCCGTCCCAACCCGCACCAGCCGCGGCGCAGCTTCGTGGAAGCGGATCTCGAGGAACTCGCCGCCTCGATCCGCGAGAAGGGCATCATCCAGCCGCTGATCGTCCGTCCCGATCCCGAAACCATCGGCACCTATGAGATTGTCGCCGGCGAGCGCCGCTGGCGGGCTGCGCAACGGGCGCAGCTTCACGATGTGCCCGTGCTTGTCCGCGAACTCAATGACACCGAGGTTCTTGAGCTCGCGATCATCGAGAACATCCAGCGTGCCGATCTCAATCCGCTTGAAGAAGCCCAGGGTTACCGCCAGCTCATGGATCGTTTCGGCCACACTCAGGAGAAGCTTGCCGAGGCGCTGGGGAAGTCCCGTTCCCACATCGCCAATTTGCTCCGGTTGCTGACGCTGCCCGACCCGGTCCTCGAACTCGTCCGAGCCGGCCGCCTGACTGCCGGCCACGCCCGCGCGCTCATCACCGTGTCGGACCCGGTCGTCCTCGCCCGGCAGGTTGTCGAGCGTGATCTCTCCGTCCGCCAGACCGAGGCGCTCGCCCGACAAGCGCAGGACCCGCGTCCCGTGCCGGTGTCGCGGGCACCCGCAAAGGACGCCGACACCCGGGCGCTCGAGCAGGACCTTGGGGCCGCCATCGGCCTGCGGGTCGCGATCCAGCACGCTCCCGGCGGTCAGAAGGGCGAGCTCCGCATTCGCTACGGCAGCCTTGAGGAACTCGACGGCCTCTGCCAGCTGCTCTCACGTTAGACGAGCAGCCGGCGCAGTACCGCTTCGAGGACGGCGCGACCCTTCTCGGTCGCGTGCAAGCGGTCACCAACGGTGGCGACAAGCCCGAGTTCGGTGATTTCGGCCACCGCATCGGCAGGGAGCGGCCGTCCGGCAAGCGCCTTGAACCGCTTCATCGGTATGCCCTCGGCGAGGCGCAGGCCCATCATCAGCATCTCGACTGCCTGATCCTTGCCCTCAAGCGCCATACGGCAGCTTTCGCCGGAGCCAGCATCCGCTGCCGCGAGCCAGTCTTCCGGCCGGCGCAGCGTCTCGGTCGCCACGCGCATGCGGGCCAAGCTCAGCCTCCCATGTGCGCCCGGTCCAATCCCGGCATAATCCCCGTAACGCCAGTAGACGAGATTGTGCCGGCTCTCGCATCCCGGCCGCGCATGATTGGAGATCTCGTAGGCCGGCAGCCCGGCCGACCCACAGAGTCGCTGAGTCGTGTTGTACATGTCTGCGGCGAGCGCAGAGCGAGGAAGACCCCCCAGCTTTCCGCGCGCGTGAAGCTCACCGAAGCGCGTCTCCGCCTCGATCGTCAACTGGTAAAGCGAGAGATGATCCGGCCCGAGCGCAAGCGCCTGTTCGAGTTCCGCCTCCCACGCCGCGAGCGACTGATCCTGCCGCGCATAGATGAGATCAATACTCACTTGCGGAAAACGCATCCGTGCCAGATCGAATGCGGCGAGGGCCTCGGTCGCGGAGTGCAGCCGTCCGAGGCGCTTCAGCGCCGCATCATCGAGCGCCTGCACCCCGAGCGACAGCCGGTTCACCCCAGCCGCGCGATAACCGGCAAACCGTTCCGCTTCGACCGAAGTCGGGTTCGCTTCGAGCGTCACCTCCGCGTCCGTGCCGAGTCTCCATTCGCGGTCCACCGCATCGAGCACCGCGCCGACCGTCGCGGGTTCCATCAGGCTCGGCGTGCCACCGCCGAAGAACACGGAGCCGACACGCCGTCCCGGCAC
>CAYMOD010000114.1:0-6795 GCA_964391945.1 uncultured Rhodobacterales bacterium
TAGACGAGATCCTTGGCGTCGAATTCGAAATCGAGCCAGGAGCCGCGATAGGGAATGATCCGGCAGGCGAAGAGGAGCTTGCCCGAGGAATGGGTCTTGCCCTTGTCGTGATCGAAGAAGACGCCGGGGGAGCGGTGCATCTGGCTCACGATCACGCGCTCGGTGCCGTTCACGATGAACGTACCGTGCGGTGTCATGAGGGGCATGTCGCCCATGTAGACATCCTGCTCCTTGATGTCCTTCACCGAGCGCGCGCCGGTCTCCTCGTCGACCTCGAAGACGATGAGGCGCAGCGTCACCTTCAGCGGCGCGGCATAGGTCATGTCGCGCTGCATGCACTCTTCGACGTCGTATTTCGGCGGCTCGAGTTCGTAGCGGACGAACTCAAGAACCGCGGTCTCGTTGAAGTCCTTGATCGGGAAGACGGACTGGAAGACCCCCTTGATCCCCTCGCCGTCCAGCGGCTCCCCGGCGTCACCCGAGCGGAGGAACAGATCATAGGACGACTTCTGTACCTCGATGAGGTTCGGCAGATGCGCCACCTCACGGATCTTGCCATAGAACCGGCGGATGCGCTTGTGACCGGAGTTCAGCTGAGCCATGCTCTTCCTACCTTCTTGAAGCGCGTGCGCGCCCGGCGGGGAACGGGCGGCAGCACCTTCGGCGACACGGGGTTCCATGCTCGTGCGATTTCCCACACCACACGCCCGAACCCGACGCGTCCGTCACGAGGCCCTACCCGACACTGGCGTGAGGGGTCCCGTAAGAGAAGCGACGTACTCCGGCTACTGAGCCGCTAGCATCATGTTGGCCTGCCTCTGCCGGTGCTGATATCCTCCCACGCCGAGAGCAAGCTCCCGCGCATTGCTTCATAATTGTACCGCTCCCGGATGCGCGCGGATGCCACACGACGCATTTTATCGATCCTCTCGGGGCTACGCTTGTACTCGGCGAGCGCCTCTTCCACGGTGGCTACCAGTTTGAGAGGCTCGTTGTCCTCGATCGGCATCCCGCTCTCCTCATCGAAGAACTCGGCGCCTCCTTGACCCGTATAACCAATGACGAGGCAACCAGCAGCCATAGCCTCAGCTGGGGGGAGCCCGAAGCCGTCGTGATAGGACATCGACAGGAAGATCAGCGACTCCCCGAGGACCCTCGCAACCTCCGCCCGCGGCATGCCATCCACCGGCACAAATTCGACATCCTCAACCCGGCCCCGCTGACGGAGAAGCCCAATGACAAGTTCCAACTCGTCACGCCGCTTCCGCGGCATGTAAGCGATCTGCATTCGCTTGGTTTTGCTGAACGCGAAGAGGGAGCTGTCTACCGCCAGAGGGACGTGATACGTGGGCACCATACCCAAAGCTGTGCAGGCCGTCTCGCAGGCCTCTGAGGTTCCGATATAGGCCTCATATTGCAGTTTGGTAAGCCCAGCGCGGGTGGCGTTCACCCATTCGTCAAAAAGAATGAAGTGTCCCTGCACCAACAACACCTTCCTCGCCTCCGGGAAGCACTCCGACGCTAACCCATACATCCGTTCCGGCACGATCAAAACGTCGGACGGCATCAGCGCCACTGGTGCGGAACGGCCGCCGACCGTGCGCTCTCTCTGGAGGCGGGCCTCCTGCCAGCCGAGCCGGGCGCGCCGAACGACACGGCGCAGCGCTCCTGCGCTTGGTTTATTGCGCCTGTGCCGGCGCGCCTGGACGCGCCGCAGCGAGTGCGTGTAATATGTCGGAACCTCGAAAACCTCGTATTGATACTCGTAAGCCGGTGATTGGTGCACTACGCCCGCATCCACGCCGGCCTGCCGGAGCGTACGCGCAAACTCATAAATGACAGATATCCCACCCGTCGGACCGGATACGTCGTACGCTAGGAACAGGCAACGCTGGTTCATCCGTTCTTTCTGCCTTTCCAGCCCGTTGCCGGGCGCCCTAGAGGCGCCCGGCACGTTTCGTCACTTCAGCTCGACCTTGGCACCGACGTCTTCGAGCTGCTTCTTGAGCTTCTCGGCCTCGTCCTTGGAGGCGCCTTCCTTGACGGTCTTGCCGCCCGCCTCGACGAGGTCCTTGGCCTCCTTGAGGCCGAGCCCGGTGATCGCGCGGACTTCCTTGATCACGTTGATCTTCTTTTCGCCCGCCGCGACGAGGACGACGTCGAACTCGGTCTGCTCCTCCTCGGCCTCGGCCGCGGCGCCGCCCGCGGCGGGCCCGGCCATCATCACCGCGCCGCCTGCGGCGGGCTCGATGCCGTACTCGTCCTTGAGGATGTTCTTGAGTTCCGCCGCCTCGAGAAGCGTAAGGCCGACGATCTCCTCGGCAAGTTTCTTCAGATCAGCCATTTCTTGCGTTCCAATCTAGATCAGGTGGGTTCTCTGGTCGCGTGTCCCGCGCCGTCCGGGCCACGATTTCCGAAATCAGGCCGCCTCGCGCTCTTCGAGCGTGGTGAGGATCGCCGCGATATTCGCGGCGGGTGCCCCGATCGCTCCGGCCAGTTGCGAAGCCGGGCTGCCGATGCACGCCACGATGGAAGCGATGAGCTCCTCGCGCGACGGCATGCTGGCCACGGCCTTGACACCGGCCTCATCGAGCGGCGTCGCGCCCATCGCACCCCCGAGGACAACGAGCTTCCTGTTGTCCCTGGCGAAGGCGTCCACGGCTTTCGCCGCGGCCACCGGGTCCTCCGAATACGCGAGCACCGTCATGCCCCTGAGCATATCGCCGATGCCTTCGCCCGGCGTGCCCTTGAGGGCGATCTTGGCAAGCCTGTTCTTGGCGACACGGACGCCCCCGCCGGCCTGCTTCAGCCGGGCGCGGAAATCCGTCATTTCGGAAACCGAGAGGCCTTCGTAGTGCGCGACCACGACGACACCAGAGCTTGCGAAAATCTGGCCGAGTTCCTCGACTACGACTTCCTTCTGCGCTCTATCCACGGTTCTGCTCCAAGTTTGGCGGCGGGCTTCACCCTCCGCCGGCTCTCGTTCGCGCAGGTTTCCCTGCGCTCGGGTCCGTTGCCGGGTCCCGCCAAGATCGCCGGGCGAGGCTCTGACCCCCGATCCCCTGACCCTGATCGTTCCCCGTCTCGGGCAGGCTTTACGGGTTTCCCCTACCCACCGTCTCGGACAGATCGGGAAGGTTTCCCTCCCGGAACACCCCCGGAGCATGACTCCGAGGGATCTCAAACCCGCGTCAGCCGCGGGCAACTCTACTCGGCGATCGCCGAATTCACGTCGATGCTGACGCCCGGCCCCATCGTGGAGCTCAGGCTGACCTTCTTCAGGTAGGTCCCCTTGGCGCCGGAAGGTTTCGCCCGGTTCACCGCCTGGATGAACGCACGCACGTTCTCGATGAGGCTGGCCTCGTCGAAGGACGCCTTGCCGACTCCGCCGTGAATGATCCCGCCCTTTTCAACGCGGAACTGGACCTCGCCACCCTTGACGTTCTTGACTGCCTGACCGACATCCATGGTTACCGTACCCACCTTGGGGTTCGGCATAAGGTTCCGGGGCCCGAGGATCTTGCCGAGGCGGCCGACGATCGGCATCATGTCCGGTGTCGCGATGCAGCGATCGAACTCGATCCTGCCGCCCTGGACGGTCTCCATCAGGTCCTCGGCGCCGACGATATCCGCTCCGGCCGCTTGTGCCTCCTCCGCCTTCGCCCCGCGGGCAAAAACCGCGACCCGCACCGTCTTGCCGGTGCCGTTCGGCAGGCTGACAACCCCGCGAACCATCTGGTCGGCGTGCCGCGGATCGACACCGAGATTCATCGCCACCTCGACAGTCTCGTCGAACTTCGCCGTGGCATTCGCCTTGAGGAGCTTCACGGCTTCGTCGACCGGGAGGTTCTCCTTGCCCTGCACGGCCTCGCGGGCCGCGCGGAGGCGTTTTGCAATCTTCGTCATCAGCCGGCCACCTCGATGCCCATGGATCGCGCCGAGCCGGCGATGATCTGCATTGCCGCGTCGATATCGGTCGCGTTGAGATCCTTCATCTTGACCTCAGCAATCTCGCGAATCTGTGCGACGCTTACCGTGCCGGCGGTCTCCTTGCCCGGAGCCTTGCCTCCCGACTGGATCTTCGCCGCCTTCTTGAGAAGATAGGCCGCCGGCGGCGTCTTGATGTCCATCTGGAAGGACTTGTCGGTGAAGTAGGTGATGATCACCGGACAGGGCTGCCCGACCTCCATCTCCTGCGTGCGGGCGTTGAACGCCTTGCAGAACTCCATGATGTTGATTCCACGCTGACCGAGCGCAGGCCCAACGGGGGGTGACGGGTTCGCCTTGCCGGCCGGCACCTGAAGCTTCAGGGTTCCGGCTACCTTCTTGGCCATCTGGCCTCCTCCTTCTCCATCGCCCGCGCGACGCGTCGCCAGGCATCCATGGCGTGGTGCGATGATTGCGGCGCGCCGCAATCATCTCCCACGAACGGGCTGAAGCTCCTGAACTCCGGCCCGGATCCCTCCCGTCAGGACGCCTTGGCGACCTGCGTGAATTCCAGCTCCACCGGCGTTGCCCGGCCGAAGATCGACACCGACACCTTGAGCCGGCTGTTGTCCTGATCGACCTCCTCGACCATTCCCGAGAAGCCTTCGAACGGCCCGTCGGTCACGTTCACGGTCTCGCCGGTCTCGAACGAGATGATCGACCGCGGTCGTTCGTGACCCTCCTCGACCTGGTTCAGGATCCGCGCAACCTCGGAATCCCGCATCGGGGTCGGCTTGCCCTGCGGCCCGAGAAAGCCCGTCACCCGACTGATCGAGTTGATCAGATGATAGGCCTTGTCGCTCAACTCCATCCTGACGAGGACGTAGCCGGGCATGAAGCGCCGTTCCGTCTGGACTTTCTTTCCGCGACGGATCTCGATGACATCCTCGGTAGGAACAACGACCTGCTCGACCTCTTCGTCGAGGCCATGCGTGCGCACGGCATCTTCGATCGCCTCCTTGACCTTCTTCTCGAAGTTCGAGAGCACGCTCACGGAGTACCAGCGCTTCGCCATACTGCTCGCCACCTCAGTCTCCAGCGGTTCGCCCGCCCGTTCTCGCGCTGCATATGGCGCGGTATCGCAAATACATGATGCGCGCGAATCGCCGCGCGCTTTCAACGTCCGAAGGACGGACGCATACGCGCCTTGGCCAAGGGATTCAAGAGGCGAAGTCGAGGATCGCTTCGAGCCCGAACCGGATGATCAGATCGACGAGGAAGAAGAACAGCGCAAAGACGGACGCCATGACCATGACCATGACGGTCGTGATCCCGGTCTCCCGCCGGGTCGGCCAGGTTACCCTGGCAACCTCGGCACGCACCTGCTGCGCAAACTGGAAGGGATTGGCCCGTGCCATCCGCGGCTCCTCGTCCTCTCGACATACTGGCAGGGGCGATAGGACTCGAACCTACGACCCTCGGTTTTGGAGACCGATGCTCTACCAACTGAGCTACACCCCTAGGGGCCAGCATGTGGAGGCGGAGATATCGTCGAAGCCGCCGCGATGCAAGGGCTGAACCATCGCCCCTGACTGCCGGCCGGGTAGCCGATCCATGCAGTCGGGTAGCCGATCCATGCAGATCGTGCCATTCCTATCTCACGAGGAAGGACCTGGCCAACATCCGCCGGCAGACAGGCGGAACACGTCTGCCGGCCGGAGGCGGGGTCTTTCAGGCGCTCCCACTCCGGAGAGCCATCATGCCGCGCGGGATCAGCCGGCCGATTGCGGTCCGGCCTGCCCTCACCATCCGGTTGAGGCCGAGCCCTGCGCCTTCCCGCAGCGGCCGTGGACCTGCGCCTGTGAGCAGGGCCACCTGGGTTCCTTCGAGGATGACACAACTCAGCACGCCTGTCTTCACCGCACCGGTATCCAAGGCGATGCGGTTGCGGTGATGCTCGACGAAAGGCACGATCGTGTGGCCATGCACCACCTTCGCACCGTGATCCGCCCGGGAACTCAGGAAGGGCTCCCGAATCCAGGTCAGATCCTCCGGCTCCTGTGCTTCGATCGGCACTCCAGGCCTGATACCGGCATGGACGAACAGGTAGTCGCCGATCCGGTGCATCAGCCGGGCCCGCCGAAGGAAAGTCCTGTGCGCCTCGGGAAAGACACGAAGAAAGGCATCGTGGCTTACCGAGGGGATGCGGTCGCTGACATCGTGAATGCCGTAGGAGGCAAGCGTCGCCGCACCCCCCAGGCCGCAGTGGAACCAGTGAAGGCCCCGCGCGGACCAGTCCGGGTCATCGAGATAAGCGAGCAGATAGAAATCATGGTTTCCGAGAAGGAACGTGGTCGCGATCTCCCCGGCATCGAGTTCAAGGAGACGATCAAGAACCTCACGGCTCGCCGGGCCACGATCGACGTAATCCCCGAGAAAGACGATCCGTGGACGGCAATGCGGGCGTGCCGCAATATCGGCCCATATGCGGCCGAGCATCACCTCGAGAAGATCGCTCCGCCCGTGAATGTCGCCGATCGCGTAGATGCGCTCGCCTGCCGTCGGCCCGTCCATGCCGATCCTCCATTTGCCGCTGGCAGGTACGTGCGACACCCGCCGCTGTCCAGTGGGCAGTCGGCTCCGTTCGAGGCCTCGGAAAGAGAAAAGAGCACGGACCCTCCGCAGGGAGAGCCCGTACTCCAGGGCGCGGTGCCCTGCGTCCTTACTCGATGATCTTCGAGACGACGCCGGCGCCGACGGTGCGGCCGCCTTCGCGGATGGCGAAGCGGAGCTTCTCCTCCATCGCGATCGGCGCGATCAGCTCGACCTCGAACTTCAGGTTGTCGCCCGGCATCACCATCTCGGTGC
>CAYMOD010000115.1:0-4227 GCA_964391945.1 uncultured Rhodobacterales bacterium
AGTAGCGCGATTGGCCTCGAGAAAATCGCTGAGAAAGTGAAGAGGCTCCCTACTGAGAGATCAACAATGGGGAACGCCGTGCCACGCAGCCTGTTTTGCTCGATCGTCGTTGGGACAGTTGCGGCCTTGACTGTGCCTGTCTCGTGGGGATTCGCGCAATCGCCACCGACGACGTCCCTCGATCAGGGGTGGTCGAAGGAGATTCGCGAACTCTACTACTTCACCCCACAAGGCTCGCGCATGGTCCCCTATGCCTGGTTCATGGCGCTGGAACAGCCCGACGGCACCGGCATGTTCGCCGATTCCGCCTATCTGCAACGCTTCGGCCTGATTCCGGCGGACGGACCTCATCCATTGAATCCGGGCGGGCTTCCGATCGGCTTCGCGCTCGACACGCGCACGACTGCGACGACCGGGCCCGATCTGGGCCTCACCTGTGCGGCGTGTCATACCGCCGACGTGACGGTCGAGGGCCGCCAGATCAGGATTGACGGCGGCGCGGCCAACTTCGACTTCGACAGCTTTTACGCCGCGCTCGCCGATGCGGTCACACGGACCTTCTTCGATCAGGCTGCGTTCGAGAAGTTCGCGGGCCGCCTTCTCACCGATCCGACACCGACCGGAGCGGCCGAGCTCCGGCTGCAACTCGCCGAGTTCCAGTCCCGGATCGCCGGCGATGCCGTGATCCGGCGCCCGACGCTCCAATCCGGCTTCGGGCGAGTCGATGCGATGACCCAGATCGTCAACGCCCTCGCCGCGCTCGACCAGGACATCCCGCACAATTTGCGCTCCGTCGGCGCGCCGGCCAGCTATCCCTCGCTCTGGCTCGCGCCGCAGCTCGAGTTCGTGCAATGGACGCCTATTGGCTCGAGCCCGATCGCGCGCAATGCCGGCGAGGTTCTGGGCGTGTTCGGCACCGCCACGCTCACGGGAGATCCTTCCGGCTGGTATGCGTCGAGCGTCCTGCTGGATGAACTCGAAGCGGTCGAGGGCTGGATCGAGGATCTCCAGCCGCCAAAATGGGACGAGACGCTGTTTGGCCCGATCGACCGGGATCTCGCGGCGACCGGTGCGAGACTTTATCGGCAGCACTGCCTCGACTGCCACAATGCACCGCCCTATCGCCACACGGATCCGGAGGACAACTTCTTCAAGAAGACGTTCATCGAGATCGGCCGCGTCGACTATCGCGAGATCGGCACCGATCCTACCTACATGAACTCGTTCCTGGCACGCATGGTGCGCACCGGCCCGGCAACCGCTCCTCTGAACGACGGCGCGACTGTGGTGCCTGCGGGGAACTACCTTCTCAACACGACCGAGGCGATCCTTGTGCGGTTGATCGAGGAGGCGGAGGCAAGCGAGGAGCGTCAGGCGGCCTTGTTCGGATTCCGCTTGCGGCCGCCGGTGACGCCTGACGGGCTGCCGCAGCCATACGAGCCGCCGTCCCCATTCGATCTCAAGGCGAGCCCGTTGCCGGGCATCTGGACCTCCGGCCCCTATCTGCACAACGGTTCGGTGGCAACCGTCTACGAGCTGCTCTCGCCGGTAGAGGAGCGTCGCGCCGTATTCTGGACTGGCGGCCGCGAGCTGGACCGCGAGCGGCTCGGTTTCGTGAGCGAGGACGCACCGGGGCGGTTCCGCTTCGATACGAGCCTGCCGGGCAACCAGAGGACAGGCCATCTCTATCCACCTCAGGGACTCCGCCCCGACGAGCGCAACGCGATCATAGAATTTCTGAAGACGCTTTAGAGGGTCACATGGCGAGCTATCTGAAGCAGTTCGACGAGACGCCGGAAGACAGGCGCTGGCCGATGGTGCGGCGGTGGATGTTCGAGGAATCCCTGCCGTTCTTCGCGGAGCTGCGCGCTCACCGGCCGATCCTGGCGATGCCGGAACTGACGCTCGTGACGCGGTTCCACGATTGCGAGACCATCCTGCGCCGGCATGATGCCTTCAGCGTGGCGCCGTATGTCCCGAAGATGAACGGCTACTGGATGGCGCAGGATGACACGGCCATGCATTGGCGCGAGAAGTCGATCATGCGCGCGATCCTGGACCGCGAGGACATCCCCGGCATCCGCGCCTTCGTCGCCGACAAGGCGGCCACGCTCCTGAAGAATGCCGGTGGCACGATCGACGCTGTCAATGGGCTTGCGCGCGCGGTTCCGATCGCCCTGGTGCAGGAAAGGTTCGGCTTTGCCGACAGCGATCCCCAGAAGCTGTTCGAATGGTCGTACTGGAACCAGCTCGACGAGTTCTGGAACTATGCATGGGACGGGCTTCCCCAGGCGCAGCACGACGATATCGTTGCGAGGCATGAGACCGCGAATGCCGAGATGGCGGCTTATCTCGGAGAACTGGCGCAACGCCGGAGTCAGGAAATGCAGGCCGGGCAGATCGGCGACGACCCGTTGTCGCGCCTGATGCGTCTGGCGCTCTCCCAGTCGCTCAGGTTCGATCCGATACGCGCCGTCGTCAACACGGGCGGATTGCTTGTCGGCGCCGTCGAGACCACCTCGCATGCCGCCGTCAACGCGATCGCCGGCCTTCTGGCTCGGCCCGATGTCTTCGCCAAGGCGTGCGCCGCAGCGGCGGCCGCCGACCCGTCGGGATTCGACGGCTATGTGTTCGAGGCGATGCGGTTCAAGCCGGCCTTCCCGTACTTCTTCCGCACCTGCGAGCAGGCGACCGTGCTGTCCGGCGGCACCGACTACGCGACCGAGATCAAGCCGGGCACGATCGTGTTCGCGCTCACCCACTCGGCCATGTTCGACTCCGCGGTATTCCCGGATTCGGAGCGTTTCGATCCGACGCGTCCCACCAGCAACATGTTCCACTTCGGGCTCGGCATCCACGAATGCCTCGGCATCGCGATCGGCTACGTGATGATTCCGGAAATCGTGCGGCAGTGCCTGCGGCTGGAGGGGCTCGATGCGGCCGGGCCGGTCGACTACAAGGGCGGCCCGGTTCCGGAATTCTATCCGCTCCGCTGGAAGACGAACGGCGTTGCCCAAGGCGATGGTGGGTCGTGACAAGCCGTCATCGGCGTGCGGCGCGCTTCGGCGGGGGACGCCCGGGGCCCCTGCGAACGCGCTTGCGTGCCTGCCTCGGCGCCGTGCCGCCCGGCCCTCCCTCGAGAGCCCGCCAAAACGTTCCGCTCTGCCCTGCAGGGCGATGTCAGGGCACTGGAGAGGACGATGAATGGAGAGCCGCAGACCGCTCTCGTTACCGGAGCATCCTCCGGCATGGGCAAGAAAATCGCCGCCAGCTTCCTGAACGGAGGCCACAAGGTCTACGTGGCCGCCCGCAGCCTCGAGAGGATGGCGGATCTCGAAGCGAAAGGCGCCATCGCCATCGCGATGGACATCTCCGACGAGGACCAGATCGTGGCCGCCATGGCAAGGATCAGGGGGAACGGCGATCGCGTCGGGATCCTCGTCAACAATGCCGGCTTCGGCCTCTACGGCTCGGTGGAGGAAACCGCGATCGCGGAAGCGCGCTACCAGTTCGAGGTCAATCTGTTCGGGCTCGCAAGGCTGACGCAGCTGGTCCTCCCGGACATGCGGGCCTCCGGACACGGCATGATCATCAACATCACCTCGATGGGCGGAAGGATCTACACCCCGCTGGGCGCCTGGTATCACGCCACCAAACATGCACTCGAGGGGTGGTCGGACTGCCTGCGGATCGAGGTCGCGCCCTTCGGCATCGACGTGGTGATCGTGGAGCCCGGGATCATCACCACCGGCTTCGGAGAGGCTATATCGGACCCGCTGCTGAAACGCTCGGGCGACGGCCCCTACGCAGGAATGGCCAGGGCCGTTGCCAGGACGACCAGGGCAGCGTACCGCCCGGGCAGCGGCTCCGATCCCCAGGCTGTGGCCGACGTCGTGATGCAGGCCGTGAACGCACGGCGACCGAAAACGCGCTATGGCGTAGGCAAGTTTGCGAAGCCGCTGCTCGCCATGCGTCGAATCCTCAGCGACCGCATGTTCGATCGCCTGATCCTGCGCCAGGTGAAATGAGCCCCTCCTCGAAGTTGGATCTGACCCGGTGTGTCTGAACAGGTGCAGGGCTGCTGCGTGGAGATCCGCCCTGGTCATGCCGCGGTCATTGCAGATGGATGGCCTCCCGTGAAATCCGGATGATCAGGGCGGGATGATGCGCTCTGGCCACCCGTGGAAGTTGGTCCGGCTGCTGGACGATCTGAAGACCCTCCCTCGC
>CAYMOD010000115.1:4327-6784 GCA_964391945.1 uncultured Rhodobacterales bacterium
TGGCCACCCGTGGAAGTTGGTCCGGCTGCTGGACGATCTGAAGACCCTCCCTCGCGTTCTGCCGGTCGGGAAAAACAGGAAGCGCATCGCACGGGCCGGCCCCGTCCTGCCGATCCGTTTCCGCAAGCCGCCGGGCAGGCCCTGCGCGCCCGCGCCAACGCCGCGCGATCCCGCGAAGGGACGGGCAGCGAGCATATCTTCGCCGAGCAGAAGGCGAGGATGAACCTCTTCATCCGCACGATCGGCCTCGCCCGCGCCAGGGCGAGGATCGGTCCGGGCCAACCCCGTCCACAACCTCAGGCGCTTCGCCTTCTGGCAGCGCAATCCCGCGACGGCCCTGACCGGCACGCCGGACAAGACGCCGATCCCCAGCCTTCCTGTGGGATCTCGAACTCGATCCGGCTCGCGACGAGAATGACCGTTGTCCTGCCGTAGCCGTCGCGACCGCTGCCGGCGCCATTCCTGCCGGCCAAGTAGCGAGCCATCCCGGTGTTCAGCATCCTCCCCCGGCTTGGTCTCTTTCCCCTCAAATACACTGGAAATATCGATACGAGAGTGAGAAACTAAACGGGTGGCGAGTGATTCGTGTGCCCCTTAACTTCCGGGCTCTATTGTGAGGCTGTGATGTCCAGCTTCTGTTGCCTGTTGTGCGAAACCCATCCCTTGCACAGTATATCCCTCACAAAATACGGCTATATCCGGAACCTTGCAGAGACTGCTTCCTCGTTTCGAGGAGTCATCATGACGAGCAACGTCAAGAACCGGAACATGAAGGCCCAACCCATAAGAAATCAGCAGCCGTATCTTTCAGCCGTTTCCAGGCGATGGACAAGCTCGGCAACCGCCATCCGGAGCGGCTGAACGAGCGGACCATTCAGTATGTTTCTCGCCCTTCGCCTCTAATGCCGGAGGCTCTCAAGTCATGGATCATGAGTTTCTTCAAATTGATAACACGAATACAATCTTCCAGCCTTTGGAATTAAGGTCTGCGACCTCCAAGAACCGTATATTCAGATCAAATATTTCAGGTACCTTCGACGATTACAACGGTCATGGCAGCAGTGCTCGCCTGAACTGGGAGAAAAAGTTTGCGCGTGGCGGTGTCGGAGGAATAATCTCCTCGTTTACGCCGGTTTCGGTGCGCGGGCGCATCCTGACGCGCTATGCGATGATCGACGACGATGACAAGATTCCGTTCTGGCGCAAGGTGGGCGAAGCTGTCCACGAGTATGACTGCCTCTTCATCATGCAGCTCAGCCATTCAGGGCGGCAGCAGGACCTGGGCGGGGTCGAGAACCTGCACAAGCGCGCCCTGAGCTCGACCGACCGAGAGGACTATTTTCACGGCATCCTCGCGCAGGCGATGACCAGGCCCGAGATCGCCGAGGTGGTCGAACAGTTCGCGCAGGGAGCACGACGGGCGCGCGCGGCGGGGCTTGACGGGGTCGAGCTCCACGGCGCGAACGGCTATCTCATCACGCAGTTCCTGAGCTCGGGCATCAACGATCGGACCGACGAATACGGCGGATCGTGGGAGGCTCGGGCGCGTTTCGTGCTTGAGATCGTGCGGGCGATCCGGCGCGAGGTCGGGCAGGATTTTCACCTCCAGATGAAGATCAACGGAGCCGACCACAACGATTGGCTTTATCCATGGCAGAAGAAGGGCAACACGCTCGACGAGACCGTCAACATCTGCGGGATGCTGCTCGACGACAGCAAGGGGGTCGACGCGTTCCACATCTCGTCGGGCTCGACCTTCCCGCATCCCCGGAACCCGCCGGGCGACCTGCCGATGCGCGAGCTTGTGCGCTGGTACGACGGGATGCTGAGCCAGGGGACGCGGGCGCGGTTCAACTACGCCATCTTCACCATGCCCTTCGGGGCCGCGCTGTTCCGCCGCTACTGGCTCTGGCGCCGCGGCAAGGTGATCGAGGGCATCAACGCCGATTATGCGCGCGCCGTCACCGAGAGGGTCCGTGCAATCGATCCCTCCGTGAAGGTGCTCTGCACCGGCGGCTGGCAACACGCCTCGGCGATCGCCGGCGCGATCCGGTCGGGCGCGTGCGACGCGGTCTCCATCGCGCGGCCGCTGATCGCCAACCCCGACCTGCCGCGGATCCTCGCGCATTCGGACGGTCCCGCGCCGGGCAAGGAGTGCACATACTGCAACAAGTGCCTGATCAACGACCTCGAGAACCCGCTCGGCTGCTATGAGCTCAGCCGCTACGACGGCGCGACTTTCGAGGAGAAATACGAGGCCATGATCGCGGAGGTCATGAGCGTCTTCGATCCGCCGACCTTTCCCGCCACGGTCCGCGAGAGGACGGAGCCGGACCATGTCGCTTGACCTCGACCGCCCGACCCCCGTCGAGAAGGTGCTGGCGCGGCGGAGGCTATGGGGGTGGATCGCCGGCCTCGTCGTGCTGGCGCTCCTCGTCTACTGGCTCGTCTTCGCCA
>CAYMOD010000116.1:0-6770 GCA_964391945.1 uncultured Rhodobacterales bacterium
GGCGAGGTGCAGCGCTTTGGCAGGTCTGGAATCTCGTCGGCCGTCTCGACTGCCAGCTTCGCATTCTGCCCGGCACGGTGATCGGCGGGGACATGACCGCCGCACTGGTGCTGGGTGATGCCCTCGGCGTCCCTGGCAACGGCCGAATTGCTGCCTGTCGCCGAGGCGGTGATGGTGCGGAAATTGAACGAGGAGATGCGCATCCGCGTGCTCCGGCCGGGATTCTCCACGAATTCCGATCCAGGCGAACCGCGACCTATTGTCTCGGCACCGCTCCCCGTGCGGGATCAGGGCCGGACCTCAGCGACAGGGATCGAGATTCGACATTGAAGGGCCGAGCCGCACTTGTTCTGGACAAGGGCCCATATTCTGCGGATGAATCGAATGTGATCGCAGTGATAGGGTAGCTCTCCCGCCAAGGTGTCTCTGGAGCAAGCAGTAAACTTGCGCGTGTAGATATGCTCGCAATGAGAAAGAACATGAGCCGCATATGGAACTACTCTGCGATTTGCCTGCTGGCGATCGGCCTGGCTGCGCTCGCCCTCTTCTCCGTTGATGCCGCGAGGCCTACCATGCCGGAGATCGGAAGCACGTTCGATGGCATTTGGGTCTCGCGCGGTTATGGCTGGCTCTGGGAGATCGCCGACGGCAGGGCCAAGCGATACGACATAAGTGAGAACTTCTGCATTCCCGGGCGAAAACGAAGGGACTTCGCGTTGCGTCCGGATAACCGTCCCGAACTGTCCGATGCGGGCCAGAGCCTGCGCATCCGGATGGGAGACCCGGACTATTTCTACACCTTCGACCGCATCTCCGAACTGCCCGCCCGGTGCCACGAGCGCCCCTCGGCCTCCCCCGAGGTCGTGTTCGACGCGTTCGTTGAAGCTTTCGGCACCCACTACGCCTTTTTCGAGGAGCGCGGAGTGGATTGGGAGCAGGCAGTGGCCTCCGCCCGATCCAGACTGCATGCGGGGATGAGCGACCGCGCGCTCTTCGATCTCCTGGCAGAGCTGGTGTCGCTGTTCCAGGACAGCCATGTCGGGCTCGAGGCAGAAGTTGATGGCAGAGAACTCGAGGTTTTCGGATCAGAGAGACCCGCGCCTGTCCGGGCGGCACATTCATCGGCGATCGAAGGCGTCTGGAACGCTCGGGCGGCCCTGGACAGGCTGAAGAAGGCTCGATCCCGGGGCGACGACACGCTGGTCTATGGCCGCCTCGCCAGGGGCATCGGCTATCTCGAGCTGCGCTCGATGTCAGGAATGAAGCCGAAGGCGCTCGAAGCCGCGCTGGACGAGGCGATGGCGTTCTTCGAGGGCGCTTCGGCCGTCGTCGTCGATGTCAGCAGAAATGCCGGAGGATATGACGGCTTCGCGAGGCGGATAGCGCGCCGCTTCGCCGCCGAGCCGATCGTCGCCTATTCCAAGCAACCCGGCGGCCATATCGGCACGCAGGCGCAGGAGATCATGCTCCAACCGCCCGAAAGGCCCAGATTCACGGGGCCGGTCTACCTGATCACCAGCCACCGCACGGCAAGCGCTGCGGAGATCTTCGCGATGTCCATGCGTGCGCTCCCGAATGTCGTGCATCTCGGGGGGCCGACGGAGGGATCGCTTTCCGACATCCTCTCCAAGCGCCTGCCGAACGGCTGGGTGCTCAGCCTGTCGAACGAGGTCTACCTGGATTCCGAAGGCATCCTCTGGGAAGGCCGGGGCATCGCACCAGAGGTCCCGCTCGCGGTCTCCACAAGCCGTCGTGTCACGCGCGAGAACAAACACTCGGTACGCGAACTGGTGCGCTATGTCAGGATACATGTCGCAGGCGAGGTCCTTCCCAGCGAAGGATGATGGCGGGCGCGTTCGACTCTCACCGGACAGATGATCATCGTATTCGCTTGCGAGCCGGATCCAGCCAGCCCCTGCCATGCAAGGTCACGGGAGGTCGGTGCCGCATCGCGGGTGTTCGGCCGATGGGCGGGCGCTTCCGCCGCTGCTCCCGTGGGACGAAGACCGAGGTGCCGGAGAATACACGCCTGGCGACGCGCGGCGAGATCGATCTTGCCTCGCTGTCCTCGCTCCAGGCTGACACGTAGGGCCTCGGCTCGAAGGGGTTGTAAGGGAACCGGAAGATATTCAGGAGCGCGATCAGGGCGCGCGGTTTCAGCACGCGCGCGCGCCCCGGACGTATGACTTCGGGCTCCGGACGCCGCCGCCTCGCCTGGCCCTCAACATCCTGACGCAGGAAGGCGGGCTTGAGAGGCTCCCCGAAGTGCAGCCTCTACGCGTCTATTACACCTAAAACGAAAGTATATGTGCTGATGGCGAGTATTCAGGACAGAATTTGTCTGGAATAGAATAATCTTGCTTAGCAATAACGATTCGGATAAGTAAATAAGGATTGAAACCAAGTAATAGGAGCGTCGCATGGCCGACCCGCTTGGGGTAGGGGCGTTGCCCGCAATCTTTGAAATTCACGAATCTCAGGTCAGAAGCTATTGCCGGTCGTACCCGACGATCTTTGCCGGCGCCTCCGGAAGCGTGGTCAAGGACACCTTCGGCCGGCCCTTCATTGATTTCTTGTCAGGCTGCGCCTCCCTGAACTACGGCCACAACGACCCGGACATGAAGCGGGCACTGATCGAGCATATCGAGGTCGACGGGATCGCCCATGGCCTCGACCTCTTCACGACGGCGAAGACGGCCTTCCTTGAAGCCTTCGTCACCCACATCCTTCAGCCGCGGCGGCTCGATCATCGGGTGCAGTTCACGGGCCCGACCGGCGCCAACGCCGTCGAGGCGGCGCTGAAGCTCGCGCGCAAGATCACGGGGCGCACGAATGTCGTCGCCTTCACCAACGGCTATCACGGCGTGACGCTCGGCGCCCTGGCGACGACGGGCAATCGCGGTAACCGGATCGGGCCTTCGCTGGGGCTCGGAGGCGTGTCGCGGTTTCCGTTCGACGGCTATCTCGGGGATTCGGTCGACACGGCTGACCTGCTCGAGCGCATGCTCGACGATCCTTCGGGCGGGATCGATCCGCCGGCGGCGATTATCGTCGAGGCGGTCCAGGGCGAGGGCGGACTGAACGTTGCCCGGACCGGCTGGCTCCGGCGCGTCGCGGAGACGGCGCGCCGCCACGGCGCGCTGCTGATCCTCGACGAGGTGCAGGCCGGCTGCGGACGGGCGGGCGATTTCTTCGCCTTCGAGGAATCCGGAATCGTCCCCGACCTGATCACCCTCGCCAAATCACTCTCGGGGTTCGGCCTGCCGATGTCGGTGCTGCTGCTTCGGCCGGACCACGATGTCTGGTCGCCGGGCGAGCATAACGGCACGTTCCGCGGCAATAATCATGCCTTCATCACCGCACGGGTGGCGGTGGAGAAGTTCTGGTCCGACGGAAGCTTCGCGGAGGAGGTCGCGGACAAGGCCGTTCTGCTCCGCGAGCGTCTGGCCACAATCTGCGACCAGGTTCCCGGGGCCCGGGTCAAGGGCCGCGGCATGATCCAGGGCATCGACTTCGGCTCGGGGGCGGTGGCGACGGAGGTCACGCGCCGCTGTCAGGAAGCGGGGCTGATCATCGAGACCTCCGGGCCGAATGGCGAGGTGGTCAAGGTGCTTGCCGCCCTGACCATCCCGCCCGAACTGTTCAGCCGGGGCCTCGATATTCTGGAGGACGCCGCGCTTGCCGTCGTGGCGACCGGGCGCGCCGCGGCCGAGTAATTCCCGGTCGAACCACCTGAAACCATTCCGCCAACGAACGCCGGCACCGCGAGATGCCGGCGGCCGGGCGAGCGATGCCCGGCCTGCGGAGGGGCCGTCGCTCGCCCCAGCGCGGGACGACTGCATCCAGAAACGGAGCTTTGGGAGGGTTTCTGACAATGAACAAGCTTGCTGGCCTCGACGACCTCGCCCCCCTCGGCTTGCCGGCCATTCTGACGCGCGATGGCGACACCGCGCCGCGCTGGCAGCCGGGCGAGCGATTGCACCATCTGTTCGAGGCGATGGTGGACCGCCAGCCGGACGCGGTGGCGGTCGAGACACCCGATGGTCCCCTCACCTTTGCCGCGCTGGAGGACGAGGCGGCGCGGCTCGCGGACCGCCTGCAGGCGCAGGGCTTCGGGCCGGGCGACGTCATCGCGCTGCTGTTCGGGCGCTCGCCCACCGCCTATGCGGCGATGCTGGCGGTGCTGAAGATCCATGCCGCCTATGTGCCGCTCGATCCCGCCTTCCCGGCCGACCGGCTGCGCTTCATCGCGGAGGATGCAGGGGTCGCCGCACTGCTGACCACCTCGGAGCATGCCGAACTCGCCGCCGCGGCGGGTGTCCCGGTACTGCGGCTCGACGTGCCGGAGCCGGAAGCGCCGCGCGTGCCGGCTCCGGCCACGCGCCCCGGCATTGACGACTCGCTCGCCTACATCATCTACACCTCGGGCTCGACCGGTCGCCCGAAGGGCGTCCTGATCGAGCATGCTGCCATCGTCAACTTCGTGCGGGTCGCAACCGAGACCTATGGCTATCGCCCCAGCGACCGCGTCTACCAGGGCCTGACGCTCGCTTTCGATTTCTCCGTGGAGGAGATCTGGGTGCCGCTGCTCGCCGGCGCGACGCTGGTGCCAAGCTGCGCCCGCGGCAGCCTCGTCGGCGCCGATCTGCACGCCTTCCTCCGCGCGCAGCGGATCACCGCGCTCTGCTGTGTGCCGACGCTGCTGGCGACGCTGGAGGAGGAGCTGCCGGACCTGCGGCTGCTGATCGTCTCGGGCGAGGCCTGCCCGGAGGAGATCGTCTGCCGCTGGCACCGCCCCGGTCGGATGATCCTCAACGCCTACGGACCAACGGAAACCACCGTCACCGCGACGACGGCCGTGCTCGAACCGGGTGAGCCGGTCACGCTCGGCACGCCGCTCCCCGGCTACATCACGGTGATCCTCGACCCCGAGGCTCCGGTCGCCCTGCCGCAGGGCGAGACCGGGGAGATCGGCATCGCCGGGATCGGCCTCTCGCCCGGCTATCTCGGCCGCGACGACCTGACGCAGCGGGCCTTCGTGCCCGATTTTCTCGATCTGCCGGACAACCCCTCGCGCCGGATCTACCGCACCGGCGATCTCGGCCGCGTCAACGAATGCGGCCAGCTCGAATATTTCGGCCGCATCGACACGCAGGTGAAGATCCGCGGCTACCGGATCGAGCTCTCGGAGATCGAGTCGCTCATCCTCCAGCAGCCCGGCGTGGCGCAGGCAGTGGTGAACATATTCGAGCCCGAACCGGGGATGGTCGAGCTTGTCGCCTATTACACCGCAACCGAAGCGGTGACGCCGGAGATGCTGGCCACGGCGCTCGAAAAGGCGCTGCCCTCCTACATGGTGCCGGCCTTCTACGAGAAGCTCGAGTCCATCGCCATGCTGCCGAGCGACAAGGCCGATCGCAAGGCGCTGCCGCCGCCGTGCGGGCCGCGGTTGGTGCGCAATTCCAGGGCCTTCGTGGCGCCGGAGACGGAAACGGAAGCGCGGCTGGCGACGATACTTGCGGATCTCCTGAAGCTCGACCGGGTCTCGGCCACCGACGACTTCTTTGCCGATCTTGGTGCCAACTCCCTTCTGATGGCGCGTTTCAGCACGCGAGTACGCCGCGAATTCGGCGTGGAATGGATGTCCATGCGCGAGATCTACGGCGCCCCGAACATACGGGCGCTCGCTGCCGCGATGGACGCGGCCGCGGCTTCCGAGGCGGAGGCGGCGCCGGAGGCGGCGCCCGAACTCCATGTCGCCTCCGCGCTCGCCTACTGGGGCACCGGCGCCTATCAGGTGCTCCTCGCGTTCCTCGTGACGTGGGGGGTGCTCGCCCTCGTCCCCCCGGGATATTTCTGGCTCGCCGATGCGAGCTCGCCAGGAGGGCTCTACGGTCGCGCCGTCGGTGTCACCGTCGCCGCCTTCCTCCTCCTGACAGCGTTGCCGATCGCGGTCAAATGGCTGCTCGTCGGGCGCTGGCAGGAGGAGGCTTTCCCGATCTGGGGACTCGCCTATGCCCGGTTCTGGTTTGTCAAGACTCTGATCCAGGTCGCGCCCCTCGCCCAGGTCCCGGGCACGCCGCTCTTCAACCTCTTCCTCAAGGCGCTCGGCGCGCGTGTGGACTGGCGGGCGATGGTGATGTGCCCCCCGCCGATCTGCACCGACCTCATCGAGATCGGGCGCGGTGCCGTGGTCGGGCGCGAGGTGATGGCGCTCGGCTACCGCGCGGAGGCGGGACGCATCTTCACCGGGCCGATCCGCATCGGCGAGGATGCCTTTGTCGGTGACGGCGCGGTGCTCGACATCCGCACCGAACTCGCGCCGGGGGCGGAGCTTGGCCATGCCTCGGCCCTGCTCGACGGTCAGAGCGCGGCGCCGGGCTGCAGCTACGGCGGCGTCCCGGCCACGCCGACCACCACCCGGTTTCGTGTCCTTCCCTCCAGCAACCTGTCCGTGGCGCGGCTGGTCGGCTTCACCTGCGCCCAGCTCGGCTGGTGGCTGCTGGTCGCCGGCCCGATCGGCATCATGCTCCTGTATGTCCTGATCTACGGCGCCGCCTGGGCAACGGACGGAGCAGCCATCATAGGGCACGGCACGCTGACGGCGCTGCCCATGATCCTGGGCTCCACCGCGTTCCTCTTTGTCGTATCAATGCTTCTCGGACTGGCGCGGGTGCTGGTGGTGCCGCGGCTCGCCTGGCTCTTCCTCTGCGAGGATCGGACCTTCCGGCTGTTCGGGCTCAGGCATTTCATGCTGAGGGCGGTGACCG
>CAYMOD010000117.1:0-6747 GCA_964391945.1 uncultured Rhodobacterales bacterium
GACCGGCTGCCGAAGGCGCTCTCGGGCGGGCAGCGGCAGCGGGTGGCGATCGGACGGGCGATCGTGCGCGACCCGCGGGTGTTCCTGTTCGACGAGCCGCTCTCCAACCTCGACGCGGGACTGAGGGTCGCGACGCGGATCGAGATCGCCCGGCTGAAGGAGAGGCTGGCGGATTCGACGATGATCTACGTGACGCACGACCAGGTGGAAGCGATGACGCTGGCGACCCGGATCGTCGTGCTCAATGGCGGCGCGATCGAGCAGGTAGGGGCGCCGCTCGAACTCTACGAGCGGCCGGCGAATGTCTTCGTGGCGCGGTTCCTCGGCTCGCCGGCGATGAACCTGTTCAGGGGGCGGGTCGAGGCGACGGGCCGGGAGACGGTCGTGCGGCTCGATCGCGGGCCGGTCCTGCGCGTGGGGATGCCGAGCGAGGCCGCTGACCGCGGGCAGGAAGTACAGCTCGGCGTGCGGCCGGAGGACCTGACGGTGGCGGGAGTGGGCGGGACGATCTTCGAGGGAGCGGTCGCGATCGTCGAGCGGCTGGGGGAGACGACGCTTCTCCATCTTGACCGTGGCGCGGAGGAGGCGGTGATCGCCAAGCTGCCCGGTACCGCGCGGATCGGGCGGGAGGCTGTGGTCAGGGTTGCGGCAGCGCCGGGGAAGCTGCACCTTTTCGATGCCGAGGGATGGTCCTTCCGCCACCGCGCGGCGATACGCAGCGGGGCGGCAGGAGGCTGAAGCCGCATGGCGGGAGGGGCGAGGTCAATGTTCCTGGTCTGCGGCGAGGCGCTCTTCGACTTTTTCCTCGACCGGGACGAGGGACCGGCGGCGGCAAGCTATGCCGCGCGGGCAGGCGGCGCGCCCTTCAACGTGGCGGTGGCCCTTGCGCGGCTCGGCGACCGGTCGGGGCTCCTGACCGCGCTCTCGAGCGACCTGCTCGGCCTCAGGCTGAGGCGGGTGCTGGAGGAGGAGGGGGTCGCGACCGACTACGTGGTGGCGACCGACCGGCCGACGACGCTGAGCCTGGTGGGGCTCGATGCCGAAGGGGTGCCCGCCTACCAGTTCTACGCCAACGGCTCGGCCGATACCGGGCTTCGCGAGGCGGATCTCCCGGATCTCGGCCCCGAGGTCGCGGGGCTCCATTTCGGCTCCTACTCGATCGCGGCGAGCCCGGTCGGCGACGCCTTCGCCGCTCTTGCCGCGCGCGAGCGGGCGCGGTTCATCACCCTCGATCCCAACGTCCGGCCGGCGGTCGTGCCCGACATGGACATCTGGCGGGCGCGGATCAACACGCTCCTGCCGCATGTCGATGTGGTGAAGATCTCGGGCGAGGATCTCGGCCTCCTGCATCCCGGCACCCTTCCCGAGCATTTCGCCGCCGACCTGATCGGCCGGGGCGTCCGCCTCGTCGTCCTGACCGCGGGCGGCGCGGCGGTGCGCGGCTGGACCGCCGGCGGCACCGAGGCCGAGGTGCTGCCGCCGCGGGTCGCGGTGGTCGATACGGTCGGCGCCGGCGACATGTTCATGGCGGCGCTGATCCACTGGCTGGTGATGCCGGGAGCGGGGCCGGAGGCGGCGGTGGGCGGCCTCGACGGCAGTGCGCTCAAGGACATGTTGACGTTCGCTGCGCGAGCAGCGACGGTCACTTGCGCGCGACGCGGTGCCGACCTGCCCCGCCTCGCCGAACTCACCTGAGGCCGACCAACCCAAGCGGAGCGCGCATGGTCTCGACGACGATCCCGGTCCCGCCCTTCGACATCGTCATCTTCGGCGCGACCGGCGATCTCGCGCGGCGGAAGATCCTGCCGAGCCTCTACCGGAGGCTGCTCGCGCGGCAGATGCCGCCCGACGCGCGGGTGATCTGCGGCGCGCGGTCGCGTATCGACCGCGCGGCGTTCCGGGCAGTGGTGCGCGAGGCGCTGGAGACCTATGTCGATCGCGACGATCTGCGGCCGGAGGTGGTGGCGCAGTTCATGGACTGCATCGATTACGTCGCGGTCGATGCCGCCGGCGACGAGGGCTGGCCGGCGCTCGCCGACAGGCTCGGCGAGGATGCCGGGCGGCCGCGGATCTTCTACCTTTCGGTCGCGCCGTTCCTGTTCGCGGAAGCGGCGGAAAGGCTGCACCGGGCCGGCCTCGCCACCCCTTCGAGCCGGATCGTGATCGAGAAGCCGCTCGGGCATGATCTCGCCTCGGCGCGGGCGCTCAACGCCCAGCTCTCGATGCATTTCGACGAGCGCCAGATCTACCGGATCGACCATTATCTCGGGAAGGAGACGGTCCAGAACCTGATGGTAATCCGGTTCGCGAACGCGCTCTTCGAGCCGCTGTGGAACGCACGCCACGTCGAGCACGTTCAGATCACCGTGGCGGAGACGGTGGGCGTGGAGGGGCGCGGTGCCTATTACGACAGGTCGGGCGCGATGCGGGACATGGTGCAGAACCACCTGATGCAGCTTCTCTGCCTCACGGCGATGGAGCCGCCGGCGCGGTTCAACGCCGATGAGGTGCGCGACGAGAAGCTGAATGTGATCCGTGCCCTCGATCCGCTGCGGGTGGCGGATACCGTGCGCGGCCAGTACCGCCCCGGCGCCACCGCTCCCGGCTACCTCGACCATGTCGGCAACCCGGCGAGCCGCACCGAGAGCTTCGTCGCGCTGCGGGCGCATATCTCGAACTGGCGCTGGGCGGGGACGCCGTTCTATCTCCGCACCGGCAAGCGGCTCTCGGCGCGGCTCTCGGAGATCGTGGTGACGTTCAGGCATCCGCCGCATACGATCTTCCCCCAGGTCGATGTGGGGAAGGGAAACGCGCTGATCATCCGGCTCCAGCCGAACGAGGGGATCACCATGCGGGTGACGATCAAGGACCCCGGACCGGGCGGCATGCGCCTCGTCGAGGTGCCGCTCGACATGACCTTTGCCTCCGCCCTCGGCCCCGACGCGGCGAAGATGCCCGAAGCCTACGAGCGGCTGATCATGGACGTGGTGCGCGGCAACCAGACCCTCTTCATGCGCGGCGACGAGGTCGAGGCCGCCTGGGCCTGGGTCGATCCGATCATCGAGCAATGGGCCGAGGCGGGCTCGCGGCCGCTCCCCTACGATCCCGGCAGCGCCGGGCCGATCGAATCCTACAAGCTCACCAGCGCCGACGGCCATCTCTGGCGGGAGATCGTCGCATGATCGAGGTCGCGCGCCACACCTATCCCGACCGCGACACCCAGGCGCGGAGCCTCGCCGAACTCGTCGGCGACCAGTTGCGCGCGGCGCTGGCGGGGAAGGGGCGGGCGACGCTCGCGGTGCCGGGGGGGAGGACGCCGGCGCCGTTCCTCTCCGCCCTCGCCGGGACCGATCTCGACTGGGGACGGGTGACGGTGCTGCTGACCGACGAGCGGCTGGTCCCGGCGGCGAGCGAGCGGTCGAACACGCGGCTCCTGCACGGGACGCTGCTCACCGGTGCCGCGGCGGCGGCGCGGGCGGTCGATTATCTCGGCAACCGCGACGAGGCGGAGGCGGCAGTGGCCGCGGCGTTGCCGATCGACGTGCTGGTGGCGGGGATGGGGGCGGATGGCCACACGGCCTCGCTGTTCCCGGGGGCGCCGGGGCTTGCGGCGGCGCTCGATCCGGGCGCGCCGCCGCTGGTCGAGGTGGCACCGGAGGGCGAACCGGAGCGGCGGCTGACGCTCAGCGCGCCGGTGCTGCGCGGCGCCGGGGTGGTGCATCTGCTGATCGCGGGGCCGGAGAAGGCGGCGGCGCTTGCCCGCGCGCTCGCGGAGGGGCCGGAGGCGGAGGCGCCGGTCCGGGTGGTGCTGCGCGCGTCCGGGCCGGTATCGGTGCATTACGCGGAGTAGGGCCATGGTGAAGGATACGGTTGCGCGCGTCACCGAGCGGATCGCCGGGCGGTCGTGGTCCATGAGGCGCGCCTATCTCGACCGGATGGCGCGGGCGCGCGCGGAGGGGCCGCGGCGCGCGCATCTCTCCTGCGGCAACCAGGCGCATGCCTATGCGGCGATGCCGGCGGCGGAGAAGGCGGTGCTGGCGAAGGGATCGGCCGGGAATCTCGGCATCGTCACCGCCTATAACGACGTGCTCTCGGCGCACCAGCCCTACGAGCATTTCCCCGAGATCATCCGCCGCGCCGCGCGTTCGGTCGGCGGCACCGCCCAGGTCGCGGGCGGGGTGCCGGCGATGTGCGATGGCGTCACGCAGGGGCAGGCGGGGATGGAACTCAGCCTGTTCTCGCGCGACGTGATCGCGCTCGCGGCCGGCGTGGCGATGAGTCACAACACGTTCGATGCCGCGGTCTACCTCGGCATCTGCGACAAGATCGTGCCCGGTCTCGTGATCGCGGCGGCGACCTTCGGGCACATGCCGGCGGTCTTCATCCCCGGCGGCCCGATGACGAGCGGCCTGCCGAACGACGAGAAGGCGCGTGTGCGCCAGCAATTTGCCGCCGGCGAAGTCGGCCGCGACAGGCTGATGGCGGCGGAGATGGAATCCTACCACGGGCCGGGGACCTGCACCTTCTACGGCACCGCCAACTCGAACCAGATGCTGATGGAGTTCATGGGGCTGCATCTGCCCGGCGCGTCGTTCGTGAACCCGGGGACGCCCCTGCGCGAGGCGCTGACCGAAGCGGGGGCGCGGCGGGCGCTGGCGATCACGGCGCTCGGCAACGAATACACGCCGGTGGCGGAGGTCCTCGACGAGCGGGCCTTCGTGAACGGGATCGTCGGGCTGAACGCGACCGGAGGTTCGACCAACCTGCTCATCCATCTGATCGCGATGGCGCGGGCGGCGGGCGTGATCCTCGACTGGGAGGATTTCGCGGCGCTCTCGGAGGCCGTGCCGCTGATGGCGCGGGTCTATCCGAACGGACTCGCGGACGTGAACCATTTCCACGCCGCGGGCGGGCTCCAGTACATGATCGGCGAACTGCTCGACGCCGGGCTCCTGCACGAGGACGTGCGCACCGTCGCCGGCGAGGGCCTGCGGCGCTACACCGAGGAGCCGAAACTCGCGGCCGGCACCGTCGTCTGGGGGGAGGGGCCGCGCGAGTCCCTGAACGACAGGGTGCTGCGGTCCGCGCGCGATCCCTTCCAGCCCACCGGCGGGATCAGGCGGCTTGCCGGCAATCTCGGGACGGGGGTGATGAAGGTCTCGGCGGTGGCGCCGGAGCGGCACGTGATCGAGGCGCCGGCACGGGTCTTCCACGATCAGGAGGCGGTGAAGGCCGCCTTCCGCGCCGGCGCGTTCACCTCCGATACGGTCGTGGTGGTGCGTTTCCAGGGGCCGAAGGCGAACGGCATGCCGGAGCTTCATTCGCTGACGCCGGTGCTCGCGGTGCTGCAGGATCGCGGGTTCAGGGTGGCGCTCGTCACCGATGGGCGGATGTCGGGGGCAAGCGGCAAGGTGCCGGCGGCGATCCATGTCTCGCCGGAAGCGAAGGATGGCGGGCCGCTCGCGCGTCTGCGCGACGGCGACGTGATCCGGGTCGATGCCGTGGCGGGAAGGCTCGACGTGCTGAGCGACGGCGCGCTCGACCGGCCGGCCGTGGTACACGATGGAACGGAGAGCGACTACGGGAGCGGGCGCGAGCTCTTCGCCCTCTTCCGCGCGCGGGTCGGCGCCGCGGAGGCGGGCGCGAGCCCGCTGTTCTGAGGTTCCGGGAAAGGACGCGGAATGACGCCGGAGGATGCCTCGACCTGTGTTCGCGAGATCTGCGGCCTCGCGCCGGTGATCCCGGTGATCGTGGTGGCGGAGGTCACGCGGGCGCGACCGCTCGCCGAGGTCCTCGTTGCCGGCGGGCTGCCGGTGCTCGAGGTGACGCTGAGGACGCCCGGCGCGCTCGACGCGATCCGGGCGATGACGGCGGTGCCGGGCGGGATCGTCGGCGCGGGGACGCTGGTCACTGCGGCGGATGTGCGGGCGGCAAAGGCGGCGGGGGCACGGTTCGGGGTGTCGCCGGGGGTGACGCCGGCGCTCATCGACGCCTGCGAGGCGGAGGACCTGCCGCTTCTCGGCGGGGTGGCGACGGCGAGCGAGGCGATGGCGCTGCTCGCGCGCGGCTACGATACCGCCAAGTTCTTTCCCGCCGGGCCGAGCGGCGGCGCGCCGGTGCTGAAGGCCTTCGCCGGGCCGCTGCCGCAGATGGGATTCTGCCCGACGGGTGGGATCAGTTTCCGGAACGCGGGAGACTATCTGTCCCTGCCGAACGTGCTCTGCGTCGGGGGTTCCTGGGTCTGCGATCCGAAGCTGGTGGCGGAAGGGCGGTGGGACGAGATCGGGCGGCTGGCGGCGGAGGCGCGTGGTTTGCGTGATACGTGAGCGGTTCCGGAGGCCCGGGTCTCCGGCGCGGGCGCGGGCGGCGCGTTGGGCGGGGTGTCCGGGAGCGCGAGCCGGCCCGCGCCGGGCTGCCGGCATCGCGCAGGTGGCGGAGGGAAGAAGGAAGGCGCCGAGAGGCGCCTGAAGAAGCGGCTGCTTCTTCCGGCGCTTTTTCGAGGGTGAGAGGGCAGGGCCGGCGTCAAGGGCAAGCCGCCGCGAGCGGCGGTCGCTGGCGCGACCCTTGACCCCGTCCCCGCCCTCCGCAAAGGGAGACGAGGATGAGCGAGGCGATCTGGACGGAACTGGAAGCGGCAGGGCGCGCGGCGCGCGGGCGACGCATCGCCGACCTCTTCGCGGGGGCGGGGCGGTTCGAGCAGTTTTCCGTCGCCGAGGGCGACATGCTGCTCGATTTCTCGAAGACGAG
>CAYMOD010000118.1:0-6737 GCA_964391945.1 uncultured Rhodobacterales bacterium
GACCTGATGGGCCGGCGCGGCGAGGCGACCTCGGCCGCGCTCGCGCGCGAGATCGCCAATCTCTGGTGGCGCACGCCCGAGAAGACCCGCGCCCATTTCTTCCGGACGCTGGCGGGCGAGTTCAACCCCGATCCCGACGCGGTCACGAAAGCCGCCGCTTCCTATGCGCAGGCGCCCGGCCCCGCCACCCAGATCGCCCTCTTCCGCGCGGCCGAACCACCGCGCCAGGAACTCCTGCGCCGCATCAACTACGCGCCCGGCGGCACCGCCGCCCTCGTCTCGATGCGGGCTGCCCTCCTCGGCCTCCTGCCCGACCACCCGGAACTCGCCGCGGTCGATGCCGATTTCAAGCATCTGCTCAATTCCTGGTTCAACCGCGGCTTCCTCGAGCTTCGGGCGATCAACTGGGACACGCCCGCCTCGATCCTCGAGAAGCTGATCCGCTACGAGGCGGTGCATGCGATCGACGGCTGGGACGACCTGCGCCGCCGCCTCGCCCACGACCGCCGCTGCTTCGCCTTCTTCCACCCGGCCATGCCCGACGAGCCGCTCGTCGTCGTCGAGGTGGCGCTCACCGCCGAGATCAGCCGCGACATCGCCGGCATCCTCACCGCGCCGATCGACGCGGAAGCCGACACGCGCGCCACCACCGCCGTCTTCTACTCGATCTCCAACTGCCAGGCCGGCCTGCGCGGCGTCTCCTTCGGCAGTTTCCTCATCAAGCAGGTGGTGGACGAGTTGTCGCAGGACGTGCCGACGCTCCGGCAGTTCGTGACCCTCTCGCCGGTCCCGGGCTTCACCGCCTGGCTCAGGGAAGTCGAGACCGAGGAGCCATGGCTCGTCGAACTCAAGGCGAACCTCCCCGCACAGCCGACCCTGAAGACGATCGAGCCCCTGAAACGCCCGCTCACCAAGGCCTGCGCGCGCTATCTTCTCTCGTCGCGCCGTCCCGGTGTGCCCATGGACCCGGTGGCCCGCTTCCACCTCGGCAACGGCGCCCGGCTCCAGCAGCTCAACTGGCTCGGCGACGTCTCGCCCAAGGGCCTCGGACAGTCGGCCGGGATGATGGTCAACTATCTCTACGATCTCGACTATATCGAGCGGAACCACGAACGCCTCTTCGACCTCGGCGAGATCGCTTCCGCCCGCGCCGTCCGCGCGCTTGCCGACCAGAAGCTCTGACCGGTCCCGGAGCCCGGCGAACCGGCGCCGTTAACGAACGGGTAGGTTTTGAATCATGTGTAAAAACAACAAGATGATGGGGTTTTCACGCTTGGGCGCCATCTCCACGCCTCCACGTCGGCTGGTCCGGAGGCGCCGCGCATGAACGCCAGCCTCTTCGCCCGGCTCCGCCCCGCCCTTGCGGGGGACCCCGCGCGCCCGCTCATGTCCTGGCAGGGACGCTGGATCACCGCCGACGCGATCCTCGACCGCGCCGGCCGCATCGCCACGTATCTCCGCGCGCTCGGGCTCGAGAAGGGCGACCGCATCGCCGTCCAGGTCGAGAAGTCGCCCGAGAATGTCGCGCTCTACCTCGCCGCGCTCCAGGCCGGCGCGATCTACCTGCCGCTCAACACCGGCTACACCCTCGCCGAGCTCGCCTATTTCATCGGTGATGCCGAGCCCCGCGTCGTCGTCTGCGACCCGGCGCAGGAACCGGGCCTCGCGCCCATCGCGGAGAAGGCCGGCGCCCGTCTCACCACCCTCGACGCCGCCGGCCGCGGCCGCCTCGCGGAAGGCGCCGATACCGCCGATCCCTCGCCCGCGCTCGCCGAGGCCACGGACGACACCATCGCCGCCATCCTCTACACCTCCGGCACCACCGGCCGCTCCAAGGGCGCGATGCTCTCCCACGGCAATCTCTGGTCGAATACACAGGCGCTGATCGAGGCCTGGGCGTTCACCGCCGATGACATCCTCATCCACGCCCTGCCGGTCTTCCACACCCACGGCCTCTTCGTCGCCCTCAATGTCACCTTCGCCACCGGGGCCCGGCTGCACTTCCTGCCGAAATTCGATGCAGACGAGGTGTTGCGGCTGATGCGCGAATCGACGGTGCTGATGGGTGTGCCCACCTTCTATTCCCGCCTGCTCGCCCATCCCGGCCTCACGCGCGAGGCCGCCTCCCATATGCGCCTCTTCATCTCCGGCTCCGCCCCGCTCCTTGCCGAGACCCACCGCGCCTTCACCGAAGCGACCGGCCATGCCATCCTCGAACGCTACGGGATGACCGAGACCGGCATGAACATCTCGAACCCTCTCACGGGCGAGCGCCGGCCCGGCGCCGTCGGCTTTCCTCTCCCCGGCGTCGAGGCCCGCATCATCGATGACGAGGGCCGCCCCCTTCCGCCCGGCGCGACCGGCAATGTCGAGATCCGCGGCCCCAACGTCTTCAAGGGCTACTGGCGGATGCCGGAAAAGACCGCATCCGAGTTCCGCGCCGACGGTTTCTTCATCACCGGCGATCTCGGCACCGTGGCGGACGACGGTTATTTCACCATCGTCGGCCGTGCGAAGGACCTCATCATCTCGGGCGGCTACAATGTCTACCCGAAGGAGGTCGAGGACGTGCTGAACGCCCTGCCGGGAATTGCCGAATCAGCGGTGATCGGCGTCCCCCACGCGGATTTCGGCGAAGCGGTCGTCGCCGCCATCGTCCCCGAACCCGGCGCTGACACCACGGGCATCGAGGATTCCGTTCGCGCCGCCACGGGCGAAAGCCTCGCCACCTACAAACGCCCGAAGAAGGTCGTCATCACCGCTGCCTTCCCCCGCAACACCATGGGCAAGGTCCAGAAGAACATCCTGCGCGACACCTACCGCGACCTCTTCGCCAACCCCGCCTGACCGGCTCCTGCAGCCGCGCCTCTGTCCTTGCCGAACGGCTCGCATCCGCCACGGCCTGGCGATTCCCGCTCTCCCTCACCGCCCCCGCGGCTTTGCCCTTCGCGTCGGCTCGGCGGCGGCCGGGTCCTCGGGCCAGGGATGTTTCGGGTACCGCCCCCGCAGATCCCGCCGCACATCCGCATAGGACGAGGCCCAGAATCCCGGCAGGTCGGCGGTGGTCTGCACCGGCCGCCCCGCCGGTGACAGGAGATGCAGGAGCAGCGGCGTGCGCTCCGGCCCGACCGTCGGATGCTCGGTGAGGCCGAAAACCTCCTGCAGCCGCACGGAGACCGAAGGCTGCTCCCCGTATTCCACCGGCAGAAGCGTGCCCGTTGGCGCCGTCACCGCGACCGGCGCGAGCCGATCCACCAGCACCTGCTCCTCCCGGCTCAGCCGCGCCCGCAGCGCCGCTACCAGATCGACCTTCGCGAGGTCCCCGGCCGTCAGGCAACCGACCAGATAAGGCCCCAGCCATTCCTCGAGATCGGCCGCGAGTGCCGCATCCGAGAGGTCCGGCACCGTCGCTCCCCGCATCCGCAGCCATTCGACGCGCAGCCGGTAGCGCCGCGCCGCCGCGCTCCACGGCAGCGAGGCGAGCCCGAGATCCCGCACCCCCTCCACCATCGCCGCGACCAGCATCTCGCCCGACGCGCCCGCCCACACCCGGTCCTCGAACGAAACCGCGCCGAGCATCAGCCGCTCGCGCGAACGCACCGCCCGCTCCCGCCGCGACCATTCCGCGCGCCGCACGGTCTCGAGCCGGCCGGCATGAAGCGCGCGTATATCCGCTTCCGCCACCGGCAGCGCCCGCCGGATCAGCGCCTCGCGCGGGTCGCCGTCGAGATCGGCCGCGACCAGCCACGGCGCCGCCGCCAGTGGATCGTCGGCCGCGAGCCGCGCCCCCTTGCCCCCTGAGAGCAGATAGCGCGGCTCCCTCCCCCGCCGCCGCCTGCCGATCCGGTCGGGATAGGCGAGCGACAGGAGCGCGCCAGGCGTGAGCCCCTCCCCCGCACCCTCCGGCACCAGCCGCGCGAGCCGGCGCGCCTCCTCGCGGATCGCCGCCAGCGCCCCGCGGTCCGCCTCCGACGCATCCTGCGCACCCCGCAGTGCCGCGAGCCGGAGCGCGAGGTCGGCCTGCCGCCCCGGTAGCGGATCGCGCGCCTCGATCAGCGCCGCGAGTTCCGCCGCCTCCCGCCGCGAGCCCCGCTCCGCTCCCGCCACCAGCATGTGCGCAAGCCGCGGATGCACCGGCAGAGCCACAAGGCGCCGCCCGTGTCCGGTAATCCGCCCGTCCGCATCGAGCGCGCCGAGTTCGCGCAGCAGCGTCCTTGCCTCCACCAGCGGCGCCTCCGGCGGCGGCGTCAGGAACGGCAGCGTGGCTGCATCCGCCGCCCCCCAGAGCGCGAGTTCGAGCGCCAGCGGAGCAAGGTCCGCGGTCGTGATCTCGGGCGGCGGGAACGGCGCGAGCGCCCCTTCCTCGCCCCGCGTCCAGAGCCGGTAGCACCACCCCGGCGCCACCCGCCCGGCACGGCCGCGCCGCTGCTCCGCCTCGGCCCGTGTCACCCGTTCGGTGACGAGCCGGGTCATCCCCGAGGCGGGATCGAACTGCGCCCGTCGTGCCCGCCCGGCATCGACCACGACGCGGATGTCGGGGATCGTCAGCGAGGTCTCGGCGATCGCCGTCGCCAGCACCAGCTTCCGCCCCGCCCGCAGCGGCGCCAGCGCCGCCCGCTGCGCCGCGAACGCCATCCCGCCATGGAGCTTCTGCACCACGACATCCGCCGGCAGGCGCCGCCGCAACAACTCCGCCACCCGCCCGATCTCGCGCTGCCCGGGCAGGAACACCAGCACCCCGCCCTCGGTCTCGCCCACCGCCCGCAGCCCGAGATCCGCCACCGCCGGCTCGAACCGCGCCCCCGGAACGAGCGGCCGGTCGAGATGAACCGTCTCGACCGGCCAGGCCCGTCCCTCCGCCGTCACCACCGGCGCGCCCCCCATCAGCGCCGCGACCGGCGCGGCATCGAGTGTCGCCGACATCGCGAGAAGCACGAGATCGGGCCGGAGCGCGCCGCGCACCTCGAGCGTCAGCGCCAGCCCGAGATCGGCGGCGAGCGCGCGTTCGTGGAATTCGTCGAAAATCACCGCACCGACGCCGCCAAGCTCCGGGTCGGATTGCAGCATCCGGGTCAGGATGCCCTCGGTCACCACCTCGATCCGGCTGCCCTTCCGGCTCTCGCCGCGGATGCGGTAGCCAATGCTGTCGCCCACCGCCTCGCCGAACTCCGCCGCCAGCCGCTCGGCCGCCGCCCGTGCCGCCACCCGCCGCGGCTCCAGCATCAGGATCCGTCCCTGCACGAGCCCGGCATCGAGGAGCGCGAGCGGGACCCGCGTCGTCTTGCCTGCTCCGGGCGGCGCCTGCAGGACCGCCCGCCCGGCCTCGCGCAAGGCCCCGACCAGATCCGGCAGCACCGCATCGATCGGCAGCGGCGCACCACCCCGTTTCGTCACCTTGGCGTCACCTTCGCGTCGCCACCGCGAGCCCGTAGCGCGTCGGCGCCTCGATCCGCCCGAGCGTCACCCCCCCGGCGCCATCCCCATAGAAGAAGAGCTGGAAGCCGTAATCCGACTGTTCGACCGCGTGCTCCTCGCCCGAGAGCCGCACATAGCGCCCGTTGCAGACCAGCGCGCCCTCCCTCGGCTCCGCCTGCCCGAGTTCGAGCCGCGCGCGCCGCGCGCCGTCGAAGATCTCGACCCGCCGGTTGCAGAGACTGTCCGCCGGTGGATCGAGCAGGAGCACGAAGACGGCGGAGACCGGATCGATCGTGCCGTCCTGGTCCGCCGGATCGAGCTGCCGGGAGCGCGGCGGCTCCATCGTCACCCGCGCCGGATCGCCGCTTTCGAACAGGATCTCGGTCCGCCGCTCCGAGCTGAGCGAGCGCGCTTCCGCGAGATGCCGCACCGGCTCGAGGCTGCCGTCGCCGGCGATCCGCCCGACCGTCGCTCCGTCGTAGCGAAGACGCGACAGCGCACCGAGAAGCCCCGTCGCCCGGATCCGGCTGCCCGCCTCGTAGCGCCCGCCCTCACGGCTGCCCGAGAGGACAATCTCGCCCGCGGGCAGTCCGGCGAGGGTGACGCCGAATACCAGATGCTCCGCCCCCGCTTCCCCGGCGAGGAGACCGAGGACAAGGGCAGTTCCGAGCATGAGACGGCGGATTCGCATGCGATCGCCTTTCGCCATTGGGGAGCCTGCCCGCCGATGACGCAAGGCCGGGCGGGCGTTACAACCGCCTCTTGATATGCGAGAAGCACCCGGCCCGCAAAGGTGCGGGCGCGGATGTGATGATCCGGAGGATGCATATGCGGGATCTGGCCGAGCGGGTGAAGGCAGGGGACCGACGGGCACTCGCCCGCGCGATCACGCTGGTGGAATCGACCCGGCCCGACCATCGGGCGGACGCCACCCGGCTCCTCGCGATGCTGGGAACGCGGGATGCGCCCGTCAGGGTCGGCCTCTCCGGCACGCCGGGCGTCGGCAAGTCCTCCTTCATCGAGCGGCTGGGGATGATGCTCGCCGAGCGCGGGCTGAAACTCGCGGTGCTCGCCGTCGATCCCTCGTCGAGCCGCTCGGGCGGTTCGATCCTCGGTGACAAGACCCGGATGGGCGACCTCGCGCGGCACCCGAACGCCTTCATCCGCCCCTCGCCCTCGCAGCGCGCGCTCGGCGGCGTCGGCAGGCGCACGCGCGAGACGATCCTCGTCGCCGAGGCCTGGGGCGCCGATATCATCCTTGTCGAGACCGTCGGCGTCGGCCAGTCCGAGACCATGGTCGCCGACATGACCGACGTCTTCGT
>CAYMOD010000119.1:0-2950 GCA_964391945.1 uncultured Rhodobacterales bacterium
GTGCGTCTTCATGCATCTGACGCTGCTGCCCTATATCGCGGCCTCGGGCGAGCTGAAGACCAAGCCGACCCAGCACTCGGTCAAGGAACTGCGCGCAATCGGTCTCGCCCCCGATGTGCTGGTCTGCCGCTCGGAGAAGCCGATCCCCGAAAAGGAGCGCGAGAAGCTTGCGCTCTTCTGCAACGTGCGCCCCGAAGCGGTTGTCGCGGCGCAGGATCTGACGTCGATCTACGAGGCGCCGCTCACCTATCATCGCGAGGGGCTCGACCAGGCGATTCTCGACGCCTTCATGATCTCGCCGGCACCGCGGCCCAACCTCGTCATCTGGGAGGACGTGGTCGACCGCATCCATAATCCGGAGGGCGAGGTGCGGGTCGCGATCGTCGGCAAGTATACCGAACTCGAGGATGCCTACAAATCGATCGCCGAGGCGCTGGTCCATGGCGGCATTGCGAACCGCGTCCGCGTGAAATCGGACTGGCTCGAGGCGGAACTCTTCGAGCGGGAGGACGGGATCGCGTCCCTGCTCGAATCCTATCACGCGATCCTGGTGCCCGGCGGCTTCGGCGAGCGCGGCACCGAGGGCAAGATCCGGGCGGCGGAATATGCGCGCAGCCGGAAGATCCCCTATTTCGGCATCTGCCTCGGCATGCAGATGGCGGTGGTGGAGGCAGCGAGGAACCTGATCGGGGTTCACGACGCCGGGTCCGAGGAATTCGAGTGCGAGATCACGGGGCGGCGGTTCACGCCCGTTGTCTACTATCTCAAGGAGTGGATGGAGGATGGCCGGTCGCAGCGTCGGAGCGGGGCGGATGCGAAGGGCGGCACGATGCGGCTTGGCGCCTATCCCGCGAAGCTCGCCGAAGGCAGCCAGGTCGCGGGGATCTACGGCACGACGGAAATCTCGGAGCGGCACCGGCATCGCTACGAGGTCGACATTCGCTACCGCGAGCGTTTCGAGGAGAGCGGGGTGTGCGTCTCGGGTCTGTCGCCCGACGGCAGGCTGCCCGAAATCATCGAGATCCCCGACCACCCTTGGTATATCGGCGTCCAGTTCCATCCGGAGCTGAAATCGAAACCCTTTGCGCCGCACCCGCTCTTCGCCGACTTCATCCGCGCGGCGGTCGAGCAGTCGCGGCTGGTATAAGTGCACAGTCGAACAGTTAGCACTGGCGTGGCCGCGCAGGGGCACTAGGTAGGTTTCATGCTCGGAGACATTCTCAGACGCCTCACGGCGGAACCAGATACGACCCCGATGTCGCTCGAAGACAGCCGGCTTGCAATGGCGGCGCTGATGGTGCGCCTTGCGCGGCAGGACGAGCATTACTCCGGGAGCGAGCGGCAGGTGATCGAGCGCGTCATCCGCAGCCGCTACGGCGTCGATACGGCCGCAGCCCGGGCCCTGCGCGAGGAGGCGGAGGCGCTCGAGGCGGAGGCCTCGGATACGGTGCGCTTTACCCGGCTCATCAAGAAGGCGGTGCCTTACGAGGAACGCGCGGGCGTGATCGAGGCGCTCTGGCGGGTGGCGCTCACCGACGGGATCCAGGCCGAGGAGCATGGGCTGATGCGGCTCGTCGCCTCCCTCTGCGGTGTCTCGGACGTCGACAGCGGCCTTGCGCGGCAGCGGGTGCAGGCGAAGCTCGCCGAAGGCGGTTGAGGCGAGCGGATCACCGTGGGCGAAAGGCGCCCACGCGTGAAAATCCCCTTAGTTTATTGATATTGAAAGCAAATCAAAACCTACCTGATTATTAACGACTTCTGGTCTGCCGAAGGTGATCCGTCGTGCTGCCGGCCACCGGAAGGGTCGGACAGATATGTGTCCAGGAACCGCGCGCGGGCATCCCAGGAATAGCGCAGACGGAAATCATCGGCGGCGCACCGGCCGATATGCCTGCGAAGGCCGGTGTCATCCCGCAATCCTTCCAGCGCGGAGATCCATGCTGCCGGATCGGCTGGCGGACAAAGCAGGCAGTTGCGCCGGTCACGGAATACTTCCCGCAGATTGGGCTGGTCCGAGGCGATGATCGCCAGACCTGCGGACATGTATTCGAAGGCCTTCAGCGGTGACGCCCAGGCGCTGATATTGAGGTCCCCCCCCCCGGCGGTGCCCACGAAGTCCTGATTGGGCAGCAGCGCCACATCGAAACTTCTCAGGTAACCCGGGGTCTCGGCGTGTGACACGTGGCCGTGAAAAGTCACATTCGGGAGCTGGCCGATCTTCTCCCGCCAGCGGGTGATGTCGGCCTTGGCGCCGCCGACGATGTCGAAATCCGCCCAGGGACATCGCGGCGCGATGGCTGCAATGACCTCCATGCCCTTGCCGGGATAGAGGTGGCCGAGGAACCCGACCCTCAATCGGCCAGGACCTGCGGGTGGCAGGACGGGCATGACATCGGCAGGCATCGGATCGGCGCCGTCGGGAGCGACGATGACGCAATCCGGGGAGCAGCCGAGATCGGATATCACCTGCCGCCGGAGCGTTTCGGTAATGACGACGATCAAGGGGTTCCGCGCGACGCGCATGTAGGTGCGGACGATCCGGTAAGAGCCGGGATGGTGCAGCTCGATCACCGAGCGCTTGCCGAAACGTTCGGCAGCAACCGCTGCACGTGGCAGGCGGGTGTAGACCACCGCGGTTCTGTTACGGAGAGCGTGCCAGGTCGTGGCGGCAACGTACCTGAACATGGCCTTGGGCAGACCCTCTCGGCCAGCAAAATACACCCGGAACAGCCGATGAACCCCGTATCGAGCGAATATCTGTTCGGCTGACATCGTCTCTGCGCCCGGTCGGGCGAACAGGTCAACAAGCATCCCTTGCCGGGCGAACGCCTGCGCCATCTTCATCACATGGACGCTGTTGGCTTCCTGCGACGGAAGCCTTGATCGCGAGACGTAGGTCAGGTGCATGCCTGCGGGTGCAGCGCTCATCCACTTTCTCTCTGCACACCGG
>CAYMOD010000119.1:3050-6688 GCA_964391945.1 uncultured Rhodobacterales bacterium
GGTCAGGTGCATGCCTGCGGGTGCAGCGCTCATCCACTTTCTCTCTGCACACCGGCAATCGAGGGCCTTGCCGACAATCGTCCCATCCGTTCAGAAGCCAAGCCGGATCGTCCGGGTCAGCCCGAGCCGGAAGCCGAACTGGTCGCGCGAGCCGGCTTCGGTAATCGGTGAATCGCCGGCGTCTTCCACAAGCCGGTCATAGCTTGCCGCGCCTTCGAGCCCCCAGCGGTCGGAGAACTCGTACCGGGCGCCAAGTTCGACACCGACGGCGTAGAGCCCGCCGGACGCCGAGAACTCATCGAGTCGGGGCGCGGTCGCCGCCTCCTCGCCGGAGACGCCGAAATAGGTGTCCATGAAACGGTCGCTGCCGAAATGGGCCCGCGGCCCGAGATTGATCAGGAGATCGTCGCTCGGACGGAAGAGCGCGTCGGCACCCGCCTCGCCCACCCATGCATTATGGCCAAGGACGCCGTAGCGCACCTCGCCGAAGGCGCGCCAATCCTCCGCTTGGTATCCAAGGCCGATCCCGAGCTCGACGGAGCGATCGATGGTGTTGGTGCCTTCGAGCGAGTCGTCATCCGAAGGGCGTCGATTGCCGATGTAGCGGATGCCGCCGCGCAGCCCGAACCCCTCGACGCCGGCCTCGTCCTCGACCGAGCCGAACGACAGGAGGCCCGGTACCCGCATGTAGTTGAAACGCACCGTGGCGTCGGGACCGGCCTCATACTCGTCCGAGCCCAGATAGCTCGGCGATATGCTGAAGCCCCCGAGCAGGATCTCCGCCCGCGACCCGCCCGGCGCGGCAGCGCCAGCTGTCCCCTGCGCAACCGCGCCACCCGCCCCGATGAGCAGGACGAGACAGGCCGCACCGAAGGCGCGGAGCCCGGTTTTCGCCCGAGGCAAATCGACCATGGAAGAGTGACCCTGCTCTTGCACCTCGGCGCGCATCCTTAAGGAAAAGCCTGCGTGAATCAATGAAAAGCCGTGCGAGATTAAAGGATCGCCGGGGTGATGTTGCCCTCCCGCGTCAGGCGGTGCGCGGCCCCGATCAACCCCGCTCTTCCAGAGCGCGGGCGAGCACCGAACGGATCACCGCGAGATCGGCATCGCGCGACACGAAGGCTGCCCCGATCCCGCGCGCCAGCACGAAAGCCATGCGGCCGTCGCGCACCTTCTTGTCCTGCGCCATGAGCGCGAGCAGACCCTCGGCGTCGGGGAGCGCGCCGGGTATGTCGGCGAGCCGTGCCTTCATGCCCGAACGGTCAAAATGGGCACTGACCCGCGCCGGCACCTCCGTTCCGCAGAGGCCGAGCGCCGCCGAGGTCTCGAAGGCGAGCGCGCAGCCGATCGCCACCGCCTCGCCATGGAGCAGCCGGTCGGAATAGCCGGTCGCGGCTTCGAGCGCGTGGCCGAAGGTGTGGCCGAGGTTGAGGAGCGCGCGGTCGCCCTCCTCGGTCTCGTCGCGCCCGACGATCCCGGCCTTCATCTCGCAGGAGCGCCGGACCGCGCGGGCCCGCGCCACGGTATCGCCCGCGATCACCGCCGGCCCGTGGTCCTCGAGCCATGCGAAGAATTCAGCGTCGCCAAGAAGACCGTATTTCGCCACTTCCGCGTATCCGGCGCGAAGCTCGCGCGGCGGCAGGGTATCGAGGAGGCCGACATCGGCGAGGACGAGCGCCGGCTGATGGAAGGCGCCGACGAGGTTCTTGCCGAGCGGCGAGTTGATCCCGGTCTTGCCGCCGACCGAACTGTCGACCTGCGCAAGCAGCGAGGTCGGGGCCTGCACGAAACGCACGCCGCGCCGCAGGATCGCGGCAGCAAATCCCACAAGGTCGCCAATGACGCCGCCGCCGAGGGCGAGGACGAGGTCGTCGCGGTTGACCTGCTCGGCGATCAGCCATTCGACGCTTTGCTCGAGTCGCGCCCAGCTCTTGGTCGCTTCGCCCGCCGGCAGGGTGAGCGTGCGGATCTCGACACCGGGCAGCGCCGCTTCGAGCCGGGCAAGGTGGAGCGCCGCCACGTTCTCGTCGGTAATGACGGCAAGGCGCGGCCGGCGCAGGAGCGGCTCGATCCATGCGCCTGCCCGGTCGAGCACGCCCGCGCCGATGACGATGTCGTAGGCGCGGCGCCCCAGCGGCACCCGCACGGTCTCAATCTTCATGTCGCTCACGCCATTCCTGCCGCTACCGTGCGCGGGCGCCCAACGGCGCCCGCATCATGCTCCGTCACCGCCTGGAGGATCGCCCGCACCATCGCCTCGTGGCTGACGCCGGAAGGGCTGTCAACGACGACATCGGCGAGCGCGTAGACCGGCCGGCGGCGGGTATCGATCTCGATGAGCGCGCCGCGCGGATCCGGCCGGTCAAGGAGCGGCCGCCCCGGCCGTCCACGCACCCGGTCCCAGAGCGTGTCCACATCGGCCCGGAGCCAGACGGAAGTGGCGCCCGCCATGATCACCGCGCGCGTATCGGGTTCGATGAAGGCGCCGCCGCCGGTGGCGATCACCGCCGGGCCTTCGGCGATCAGCCGTTCGATCACGCGCCGCTCGCCGTCGCGGAAGGCGCTCTCGCCGAAACGAGCGAAGATCTCGGGGATGCTCATGCCTGCCGCCGCCTCGATCTCATGGTCGGAATCGCGGAAGGGCGCGTCGGCGAGAACCCGCGCGAGCCGGCGGCCGACACTGGTCTTGCCCGCGCCCATCATGCCCACGAGCACCAGCGGTCTGAGCAACCTTTTCCCGGCTTCCCGTGCCCGTGTCATTCCTGCGTCATCCCTGCCGACTCCCCGCCGCGCGCGATCCCGCAATTGAGTTTTACGCACTGCACGCTAAAGTCGCAGCCGCGTGCCGGCCGGGTTCGGCCCCGCGTTTGAGCAGGACAAGCGGCGGCGGTCAAGCTGCCGGACGGGCAGGCAAGTGATGCGTCTCATAGTGAAAGCAGTGGTTCTTCTCCTCGTGGTCGCGGTGGTGGCGCTGGTCGGCTATGCGCTCCTTTTCGATCTGCCGGCACCCGTGCGGGATATCTCCGTTCCGATTGAGGCGCGATGATGCGGGCCGGGCTCGTTTCCGGCATCTGCGTGCTGGTCGCGGCCGGAGCCGGTTGGGCGGCAGAGCCACGGAGCGCTATCCCCTGGCTGTCGCAGAGCCTGCGGGAGATGCCGGCGGAGGCTCCCCCGGCGGAGGCCCCGGCGACCGTGCGCGAACCGGCGTTCGAGCTACGGCGCCGGGGCACGATCGCGGTCACGCCGCTCGACGAGGTCGCCCTCGATGCGATCGGCATCCTCGCGCCCGCCGAAACCGGGTTCCGCCGCGATCTCTGGGGTCCGACCCCGGCCGTGCGGGTCGAGACCCTGATCCGTGAACACCCTGATGCCGGCGTGCCGGCGGCGCGGACGCTCTTCCGGCGCATCCTCCTCGCCGAGGCCGATCCGCCGGAGGGCGCGGGACCACCGCACGACATCCTCATCGCGCGGATCGACCGGCTGCTGGCTTCCGGCGCGCTCGAGGAGGCCGAGGCGCTGGTGGAGCGGGCCGGGGTGGAGAATCCCGACCTCTTCCGCCGGATGTTCGACATCGGCCTCCTGCTCGACCGGGCCGAGCCTGCCTGCGAGGCGCTGCGGCGCAACCCGACGCTGTCGCC
>CAYMOD010000120.1:0-6684 GCA_964391945.1 uncultured Rhodobacterales bacterium
GTCAGCGCCTCTTCAGAGCCGCTCGATATAGCAGGCGACGCTTTCCGCCATCGCCTCGGGCTCCGTGTCGGTCGGGTAGAATTCGAGGAATCCGTGGTCCGGGTCCATGAGATAGGTGAAGGTCGAATGATCGACGAGGTAGAACTCGTCCGACGTGTCGCCGAGGCGGTAATAGACCTTGTAGGCCCGCGCCGCCGCCGCGACCTCTTCCTCCGAACCCGTGAGCCCGACGAGGTCGGGGTGAATGTAGTCGGTGAACTCCTTCAGCGATTCCGGCGTGTCCCGCGCCGGATCGACCGAGATGAAGACCTGGCCCACCTCCTCGCCGCCCTCGGCCAGCCGGTCCGCGACCTCCGCGTTCCGGGCGAGGTCCATCGGGCAGAAATCCGGGCAGAACGAATAGCCGAAATAGACCAGCGTCGGCCCGGTGATGACATCGGCCTCGGTCACGCGCCGCCCCTCGGTATCGGTCAGGCTGAACGGCCCGCCGATCGCCGCCTGTCCGCCCGCGACCTGCCCGCGCCGGCAGGGATCGAAGGGATCGCCGGACTGGTTCAACATGTAGACGGCGCCCGCCCCGATGCCGATCACGGCGGCGGCAGAGATCACGACGGTACGGAGCATGGAACCCTCGTCAAAGTCACGCGGATGGGACGGGCGCCTTGTGGCACGACCTCCGCCAACCGGCAAGGGCAGGCTTCCCCGCCCCGGGAAGGCGCCACACCAGCCGCTGATGTCCGGCGCCGGTCACGACAGGGACGACGGACCCCGGCTAAGCCTGCGGCAGGATCCTCGGCGGACCGGAACGTCGGAACATCGTCGCCTCGGTCCCGGCCGGGGCCGAGCCGATACGCAGCCCGGTGCCGCTGCCTCGCTTCCGCCACGACAGGGCATGACAGCGTGAAATCAGCGGGGAGCAAGCACCTTCGGCCCGGCAAGGGCAGGCACACGGGTCTCGCTGCCGCAACGCAATTCATCAGGCTTTCACCCGGACCTGACCACAAGGCCGCGATGGAGGTCCGGCGCCATGTCACCGATCAACTCCGCCCGTGCTGGCCGAAACGCGCGACGCTCATGGACGGCAACCCGGCCCGCGGCTACTGCAGGGGAGCGCAGGGAGCGGGCAGGCCCGTGTTCGACAGCGCGGCGAGCAGGGCCTCCCAGGTCTGCCGATGCGTGGGCTCCGATCCCTGGCGCATCCAGCCCTGCACCTTCCCTGCCCCTTCGGGATCGTCGAAGGGGGAATCCCTGTTCACGTCGTGGAGGTCGAGCACGAGGCGCTTCACGTCGTCCGCCTGCAGGGTCACTCTCTCCTCGCCCTGCTCCGGCTCGGTGAAGCTCAATCGTCCCGGCAGCAGCCAGTGCGTGCCGATCCCGCCCCGGCGCAGTACCGGCGGCATGTCGAGCTCGTGGATCATGACCATTGAGTTATGCGCGCAATAGCCGCGCGAATGTCCTCGACGAGTTCCTGCTCCAGCGCGAGACCGAGCTGGCTGCCCGCGCCTTGCATCGCGCCGACTCCGAAACTCTCCGTATAGCCCCCGGCCAGCCCGGAAACGTCGGCGATGACGATGTGGAGCGGCGGCAGGCGCGTGCCCGGATCGATCTCCGCGAGCGCCTGACGGATCGCGAGATACATGGTCAGCGTGCCGCGGTTCTCGACCGCGCCGCCGTCGGTGACCCAGTAGCGGTGCCCCCCGGTGCCGCTCGCCGGCAGTATGTCGATCGCGGCATCAGGGAAGACCGGGGGGAAATTCGCGCTGAGCGCGGCGGCGCGAGCGGTGGATATGCCGGCGTCATTCAGCGTGACGAGGTTCATCCCGTTCTTCGATGCAGGGAGCGCCCTGGCGAGGTTCGAGAATACCAGCCGTCCGCCCGCCATCCGGCCGTCCCAGGTGTCGCGGCAGCGGGTGGCGCGTTCGGGCAGGGTACGCGCCTCCGCGTCGCAGGCGGAGGAGGCCATGGCGAACTCGCCGAGAACCGAGGTGTTGAGCAGGATGCCGAAGGAGGTCCGTCCCATCCTGCCGGCGCCCATCCTGCAGACGAAGGATTCGGCGAGGATATTGCCAAGTCGGGTGCGGGCCGGAATCCAGCCCGCGACCTTGTCGGCGCCGCGGCCGCGCTCGTCGCAGGCCGCGTCCTGCCAGCGCCAGCGCCCGAGCGTGATGCGCAGGTCGCTCGCGCCATCGATGACATACTCGATGAAGGGCAGCGCCATCGTCTCGGAGAAGCTTTTCCACGCGGTCTCGTCGCGGGTACCGCTACGCCGCAGCTTCCCCTCGTTCAGCGCGAAATGCGCCAGAGCCGTGCTCCCGCCCGAGACGCCACTGACCAGCACGACGTTGCAGATCTGCCCCTGGGCCTCGAGGCCGCGCAGGAGCGACGCCGTGTAGAGCGCCGCCCGCGTGCCGCCGCCCGAGGCGGCGATAGCGATGCGCGGCACGCCGGGTTCCGCGGCCCGACAGGCGCCGGTCGCCCCGCCGCCGTCGAGGAGCAGCGTCGCGAGGTTGCGCTCGGCCGGCGCAGTGCGCTCGATCGTGAGCATCGGCGGCTGGACCGCGTACTGGAAGCTCACATAGGTCGCGCCGCCGATCAGGAAGAAGGCGAGCGCGCTGGTGAGCGCGGGATAGACCAGAGCAGCGCGTTGCAGGTTGCGGATGCTCGGGAGCGGGTCGGGCTGGGGCAGCACCTCCGCCGGGCTCTGCTCCACCTGGACGCGCAGGCAGGCGAGGAGCTGCGCCGGCGTCTGGAACCGGAGCGCAATCCCTTCACCCCGGCGCGGGGCTCGTAGAGACCCTGGATATTCAGCCGGCCGGCGCCGTGGAGCGCGATGCTGCGTCCCGCAGCCTGTACCAGGCTGAGGCGGGAGTCGCCGGCGAATGGATAGGGTATCGAGCATGGAGTCACTGCCTGCTTGCCGCCCGGGGCAAGCAGGCAGATGACCCGGCGCGCGATGAAATGGTCGCTCCAGAAGGCGTAGAACCAGGCTGTCGCATAGAGCACGCCGTCCTCCGCCGCAGAGTAGCGCCAGTCGCGGCGCTGGAGGGCGGGGTCGGCGTAGTGGCGGACCCAGTAATCCGCCTTCAGCCCGGGCTTCTCGGAGGCGAAGGCATGGAAGGCGGGGACACGGCAGGCGTCGGCGAGCGGCATTTCCGCCTCCGTGTCCTCCCCCGGTGCGAGCGGATCGCCGCCCGCCTCCAGGAGCAGGACCTGCGCACCCCCCTCGGCCAGCCGCGCCGCCAGCACCGCGCCGCCGGCGCCGCCGCCGACCACGATGTAGCTGAAGGTCTCCTCCGTGGGCATGGTCAGAAATGCTTGAGGTAGGAGATCAGCGCCTCCTTGTCCGCCGCGGACAGGTCGGCGCCGAAGATGTGGCCCCTGTTCACCACGTAATCGGGGCACTTGCTGAGGCCGACGAGCGTGTCGATCAGGCCGGTGTCGCGCACGACCGCCTCGGCATTGGCGATCACGGTCAGATCGGCGAGTTCCTCTGGCGAGCACTGACCGCCGAGGCGGGAGAAGGCGCGCAGCAGCGTGGGCGTGGCCGTGATCAGGCGGCGGAAATGGGCGAACATGCCACCCTCGTCATTGTCGGGCAGGAGCTTGGTGTTCACGAGGGCATTGACCGGAAATCCTTCGGGAAAAGGTCCGATCCGCACGGACCCGTCCAGCGCAACCGCCCAGCCGGCGATGCGACTGAGCGGACCGGAGAAGTTGCGGATGATGTCGGGCGTGTAGCCGGCGGGCACCATCAGGCAGGAAGGCGCGGTAGTGCGGTACATGTAGCCCGGCACCGGCGAAGTGGTCAGCGGATCGGTGCGGCGCGTCTCGGGTCAGAGCATTTCGCGGATCGATTTCTCGAAGACCACCAGCCGGTTCTCGACGCAGGGCAGGTAGGGATCGTCAGGATTCGCCGCCGGGCAGGAAGCGTTGTAGGCGGCACCAGAGTAGTCCGGCCGGTAGTATCGCTCCTCGTGACCCACGGAGTTGTTGAGCATGAAGGGCGCGGTCGACCAGAGACTGACGAGCGGCGCCGGACGGAGGTAGCCCCGTCCGTTGCCGAGCGGCTGGAACGGCATGGCGGCGCCCGATACAGGATGGTTCACCGTGACCTCGCCGACCGGTGGCAGGCTCTTGTAGGTATCCGAGGTGAAGTTGTCCCAGATGTCCCCGGCGAGGCCGTTGGTCGCGATCGCGGAGCAGGCGTTGGTGCCGATCAGGTCGAGCGGCACGCGCCGTTCGGTCGAGAGATAATTGCCGTCGAGGAAGGTCTCGCGGCCCGCCTCATCCCGGGCGGTGACCATCTCGACCATGCCCTGCTTGAACTCGTCGGTCTGGGTCCAGGCCCAGAAGCGGTCCCAGCACTGGCGGTACTCCGGTCCCGCGCCGCCGCCGGCACAGATGCCGGAATCGACGCCGTAATCGGCAGGCGGGACAGGCTGTTTGCTGGAGTGACAGGCCGCGCAGCTCTCCGCGAAAACGACCTTGCCGCGCTCGACCGCGGCCTGATCGAGCGCGTCCAGATGCTGGGCGCCGCCTGGAGCGTCGGTCAGCCGGTCGGCGCGGGCGGTGACGAGGAAGAAGATCGCCATGTCGGCGGTCTGATCCTCGGTCGCGTTCCAGTAGGTGGAGTTGCGCTGCGCGTCCGCAATCTGGATCGGCGAGATCTTCTGGATGCCGAGGAAGGGGCGGAAGTGCACAGCCACTCCTCGCTGAAGAGCCCGATGTTGAGATAGACGCGGTTGAGCGCGCCGAGCGCGCCCACCGAATCCGCGCCGTCCTTCAGCACCCGCATCGATCCCACCCGTCCGGTAGCCGGCTCGTAGAGCGAGAAGAGCGCGCTCGTCTGCGGATAGTCCTGAAGCTGGCGGTTGTCGCGCTCGCCTCCTTCGAGCTGTTCCCAGCCGGTCCGCGCCGCGAGCCCGAGCCTGGCGCCAACCTCATAGACCGCGTTCATGGTTCTGGGGTTGTTCATGTAGTCGGTGGAGACCAGCGAGGTATCGAGGGCGCCCGGCGGATTGGTATGGAAGAGCTGATAAAGGAAATTGCCCTCGTTCAGCGAGGGTTCGTCGGGCGAGCTGCGCGGGCGGGTGTTCCAGAAGAAGATGCGGTCCACCCAGAAATACTGGGCGCCGGGGTTGGAGGTGAGCTCGGCCCAGATCGGGTTTTCCGGATCCTGCGGCGGCATGGTCGGGTTCGGGCCGACGTGGCAGAAGGCGCAGGACATGCCGACGCGGTAGGGCCGCACGAGCTTGCGGTCGTAGTAATAGCTCGGGTCCTCATGGGAGCGCACCGGATCCCAGGCCCTGGCCGCCGCCGTGTCGAACGCTGGATTCGGGAAGAGCCTGAGCCCGAGGATACCCGTGGGTTCGCCGTAGAAGGAGCCGAGCCCCACGTTCTTTCCGCGCTCGCCGAAGGCGACGCCTGGATAATTCGCGTCCGCTTCAGGATTGCCGCCGAACGGGTCGGGCGGGCAGTTCGGATCGCGCTGGTCGAGCCAGAGGCCGTAGCGGTCCGGGTCCGGGCCGCTCGCCTGGATGAAGCAGGGCTCGTTGACGAGGCCGAGATAGCGCCAGCGGTTGTAGCGGCCATAGGCCTGGCTCGGATGGGAGGAGACCGTCTTCAGGAGATCGAAGGAGCCGAGGGCGGTTCGGGCGGCGAAGTCCCAGAAGCGGTCGTTGCCGCCGGTCCACACCGTCCAGGTGTTCTGCCCGCGGATCGCGGCGAGTCGCACCTCTTCGGGCTCCAGGCCGGTCGCAGCGGCCACCTCGATAATCTGCGGCGGATAGTTCTCGCCGGGCTCGGGCGGCAGCAGCAGGCCCTTGTGCATCTCCGCGAAATAGGGTTCCGGGGCGGCCGGGAAGTCCTCGCGGGTGAGGCCCGCGTGCTTTGCCTCGTCCTCCACCGTCCCGAAGGCGCGGGCGTCGGGCTCGATGAATGCCCGGACGATCAGCGCCGTGGCGATGACGCCCACGACCGCCAAGCCCACGATAATGCCGAGCGTCCAGCTAAAGAAGCGCCGGATCCGCCTTCCACTTGTTACCATAGGTCACCTTCTTGCACTGGCGGTGGTCAAAGCGTTTTCAGATAGGCGAGCAGGGCCTCCTTGGCCTCGGGCGGCAGATCAATGCCCCAGGGATGCCCGCCGTTGCCGTTCCCCGGCTCGGCCGTGTCGTAGAGCCAGCCGCGGCGTCCGGCTTCAATCTCGCGCTCGCTCACGAAGCCGCCATTCTCGGCATCGACCAGATCGTGGCCGCGATAGAAGCGCGCCGGCCGATCGGCCGGGGCATCGAGCAGCGCACGCAGGTTCGGCACGCTGCCGTTGTGCAGGTAGGGCCCGCGCAGCCAGAGCCCCTCGAGTCCGGGCGCGACGTAGCCCTGCGTCTTCCGGAAGTGCTGGAATCCCCAGTCGTGCCTTGGTTCGTAGGCGGCATAGCGGTCGCGCGGCTCCGGTCCACATGTCGAGCCGGTGCCGGTCGGTGCCGACCTCCACGATCGGGATCGGCGTGCGGAAGCGGGCACCGTCCGGATGGTGACATCCGGCGCATTCGGCGGTGTAGATCGCCAGCCCCGTTTCCACGGCGGCAGGATCGACGCGGTAGGGATCGCCGGCTGGCAGCCGTGCCGAAAAGGGTGAAGGCGGCGGACCCTGAACGCGGATGAAATCCATCATCCGCCGCAGCG
>CAYMOD010000121.1:0-6635 GCA_964391945.1 uncultured Rhodobacterales bacterium
CACGGCATCCGCCACGACGTGATCGACGCCTGTTTCTCGCTCGGCGGGCAGGACGACCTGGTGCTGCTGGTGGCCCGTGTCAGGGCGTTGCAGGACTTCCTCGAGACCGAGGACGGGGCGAACCTGCTCACCGGCTATCGGCGGGCGGTCAGCATCCTCGGCCAGGAGGAGCGCAGGGACGGCGTTTCCTACGAGCTCGACCCGATGGCGGACCTCGCCGAGACCCACGCCGAGCGCGAACTCTTCGCTTCGCTCGACCGGGCGGAAGCGGCACTCGGGCCCGCGCTCGCCGCGGAGGAGTTCGGGGGCGCGATGCGGTTGCTGGCCGAACTCCGCGGCCCCATCGACGCCTTCTTCGACACGACGACGGTCAATTCCGACAATGCGGTGTTGCGGCGCAACCGGCTCTGCCTGCTCCATCGCATCCGCTCGGTCATGAACCGGGTCGCGGTGTTCTCGTCCGTCGAGGGCGGATAGGCAATCGGCACGACATCCGCTTCCCCACCCGCACCGGAGCGGTTATGCTGCAGCGCAATGAAGGCAGTGACCGTGGATCAGGGTGAAAGTGACGCCGTCGTCGGATTCGATGACGCGCAGGTCCGTCCAGAGCGGCACGGCGCGCGGGCGGCAAAGCTTGCGCGGCTTGTGGGCCTCGGGCTGCCGGTGCCGCCGGGGCTGGCGCTCTCCTTCCACGCAGTCCCGCGGTTCGCGGCATCCGGTGCAGCGCCTGCGGTCCCGGACAACTGGTGGCCGGTGGCCCTGCGCTCGAGCCCGATGGAGCGGGACTGGGGCGGTCCGCCGGCGATCCTCGCCCTCGGTGCCGGGGCGGGACGCGTCGGGCTCACCGCGCGCATCGGCCTCGCCGCCTCGCTCGAACTCGAGCGGCAAAGCATCATCGGCTTTGCGACGCGGATCGCGGCACTCGATTCCGAGCCGTTCGAGGCCGAACGCCCTGCCCGCTGCGCCGAGGCGCTGGCCGACAGGGTGGCGGCCCTGAAGGAAATCTACGCGGCCGGGGCAGGACAGCCGTTCCCGGAAGACCCGGACACGCAACTCGCGGCGGCAATCGCCGCGATGGCGCGGGCCTGGGGGACATCCTCGGCGCGCATCCTGCGGAGCGCGAAGGGAGCCCCCGAAGATGCCGGGCTCGGCCTCGTCGTCCAGGCAATGGCGGTGGGAATCGGCCCGGTTCCGAGCGGCACGGGCCGGATGCAGGCGGTCGACAGCCGGACAGGCGCGCCGGCGGCCGAGGGCTGGTTCGTTCCGGACGCGCTCGGACCCGAGGCGCGGGCAGCACGGCAGCAGCGCGCGCTCACGGACGGCCCGGAGAGCCTCGAGACACTCGCCCCGGAGGCGCTCACCTCCCTTCGCTCGGCAGCCGGGCGCGCGACCTTCGGCTGCGGCGAGGCGATGGCCTTCGATTTCGCGCTCGAGGCCGGTCATCTTGCCATCCTTGACGCGCTACCCGCCGCACGTGACGCCCGGGCCAGCATCCGGATCGCGGTGGATCTTGCGGAAACCGGCGCAATCCGGCGGGAGGACGCGCTCCTGCGGATCGAGCCGCGCAACCTCGTCGAGCATCTCCATCCGGCGGTCGATCCGGGTGCCGTACGCGACGTGATCGGCCGCGGCATCGCCGCCTCGCCCGGGGCAGCTTCCGGGCCGCTCATCTTTACCGCGGAAGCGGCACAGGCGACGGCAGCACAGGACCATCCCGGCATCCTCGTCCGCACCGAAACGAGCCCTGAGGACATCCGTGGCATGCACGCCGCCCGCGCGGTCCTGACCATGCGCGGGGGAATGTCGAGCCATGCCGCGGTGATCGCCCGCGGCCTCGGCCTGCCCTGCGTCGTCGGCGCCTCCGATCTCAGGTTCGATGCGGCCACGCGAACAGTGACGGCGCCGGATGGACGCATCCTTGCCGAGGGCGACCTTGTCACCATTGACGGCACGCGGGGCGAGGTGCTGGCCGGCGCGCCGCCGCTCCTCCAGCCATCGCTGGACGCTGCCGTCCTCACGCTCCTCGACTGGGCGGACGCCGCACGGAAGCTCGGGGTGCGCGCCAATGTCGACACGCCGGCCGAGGCGCGGGTGGCGCGGCGCTTCCGCGCCGACGGGATCGGCCTCTGCCGCACCGAGAACATGTTCTTCGAGACTGACCGTGCCACCGTGATGGGCGAGATGATCCTCGCCGATACGGCCGAGGAGCGGCAGGCGGCGCTCCACCGGCTCCTGCCGATGCAACGGGCGGATTTCGAGGAACTCTTCGCCATCATGGCCGGTCTGCCGGTGACGATCCGGCTTCTTGACCCGCCGCTGCACGAATTCCTGCCGAGGAACGAGGAGGAGATGCTGGGCCTCGCCGCCGCGATCGGGCTGACGCTTGCCGAGGTGCGCGCGCGCACGAAGGCGCTGGCCGAGTTCAATCCGATGCTCGGCCTCAGGGGCGTGCGGCTCGGGATCACCATCCCCGAGATCTACGAGATGCAGGCCCGCGCCATCTTCGAAGCGGCGATCGCGGTCAACCGCGCGGGGCGCGAACCGGTGGTGCCGGAGATCATGATCCCGCTCGTCTCCGCCAACCGCGAGGTCGAGATGGTGAAGGCGCGCATCGATGCCGTCGCCAGCGCGGTAGAGAGGGAGCAGGACACCCGCCCGCAATACCGGATCGGCGTCATGATCGAGACACCGCGGGCGGCGCTGCGGGCCGGCGACCTCGCCGCGAGCACGGCCTTCCTCTCGTTCGGCACCAACGACCTGACGCAGATGACCTATGGTCTCTCGCGCGACGATTCCGGCCGCTTCATGCGCACATATGTCCAGCACGGCGTATTTCCGGAGGACCCGTTCCATTCGCTCGATCTCGAAGGCGTGGGCGAGCTCATGCTGATCGCGGCGCGGCGGGGGCGGTTGCGCAATCCCGATCTCACGCTCGGCCTCTGCGGCGAGCATGGCGGCGATCCTGCCTCGGTGCGCTTCTGCAAGCTGGCAGGGTTCGACTATGTCTCCTGCTCGCCCTTCCGGGTCCCGATCGCCCGGCTCGCGGCGGCACAGGCGACGATCCTCGCGCGGGGTGAGGAAGCATGAAAGGTGTGCCCGTCGATCTTGACGCACTTCGTGCGGGGGGCAAGGCAGCACTTGCGCGCACGTTGACGGCGCTCGAGACCCATGCCGGGGAGCCGGCGCTGGCGGCACTGCTCGATATGGCCTTCGCCGAGCCGCGGGGGATCGCACTCGGGCTGACCGGGCCGCCAGGTGTCGGCAAGTCGACGCTCACGAACGCGCTGATCACACGGCTGCGCGCGCATGGCCGCAGTGTCGGCGTCATCGCCGTCGACCCTTCGTCGCGGCGCTCGCGCGGTGCCCTCCTCGGCGACCGGACACGGATCGAGACCGATCCGGAAGATCCCGATGTTTTCGTGCGTTCGATGGCCGCGCGCGACCGGCTCGGCGGTCTTGCGGAACTGAGTTACCCCGCAGTGGTGCTGATGCGCGCCGTCTTCGACTGGGTGATCGTCGAAACCGTTGGTGTCGGTCAATCCGAGACGGACGTGCGCGACGTCGCCGACCTCGTGGTGTTCTGCGCGCAACCCGGATCCGGCGATGCCCTCCAGTTCATGAAGGCAGGCGTCACCGAGGTGCCCGATCTCGTACTGGTGACGAAAGGCGACCTCGGCGCACCAGCCAGACGCGCGGCGGCCGACCTCAAGGGCGCCTTCTCGCTCAACACGGAAGGCGACGCCCCCGAAGTGATCATCGTCTCGAGCCAGACCGGTCAGGGCATTGATCGCGCGATCGGATGGATCGAGACGCGCGGAGCAGCCCTCCTGACCAGCGGCGCGCTGCGCGACACGCGGCTGGGACAGGCATCCCTGTGGGCCGAATCGCGTGTTCGTGATTCGTTCGGCCGGGAAGGCATTTCGCTGGTATCCGCAGCCACAGAGGCGCGCGAACGCCCCTTTGCCGGCTACGCCAGCCGCCGGCAGCGGCTGCTGGACGCGCTTGAGCAGGTGCGGAAAACCTTCTGACTCGGAAGGGATTTTTGTGCACTGCAGCATAAATCGGCAGATTCAGGCGTGCGCGGGTTTCTGCTCATCACATTGCAGCGAATAGACTTTCGGAACCCTCCACAGCCACAAGAACAACGAAATCGAGAGACAGGGGCTGCGGGCGGATGAAATCCGCTTCGCGGTAGCAACTGAGGACTGACGATGACGAATGTTTCTGGGCGCTGGTTTGCGCGTGCGGCGCACGGCGTGGTCACGGGGATTCTGCTCGGCCTTGCGGCAGCGCCGGTCGCGGCGGAAGAGAGCGTCGTTGCCGACGAAGTAACGCGAATCATGAACCATGAGCGCCTGACGATCGGCGCTCTGGACACGGATCGCGTTGCGGCGCTCGCTGCGCAAGCAACTTCGCCGGTCGGGGAGCCGCTGGCAGACGGCGGCAGCCAGGCTGACGCCTCGCCTGTGAGGCTGGCCGTCGCGGCACTCGACGAGATGCCGCCGGTTACCAGTGGCGGTGAACAATGGCGCTGCCTCGCCCAGGCGATCTACTTCGAAGCCCGTGGCGAGCCCCTCCAGGGACAGATCGCCGTCGCCGAGGTGGTGCTGAACCGCGTCGATAACCACGCCTATCCGGACACGGTCTGCGCTGTCACCAATCAGGGCGCAGGCAGCGGCCGGGCGTGCCAGTTCTCCTACGCCTGCAGCGGCGCGAGACAGATGGCGAGCCCCCTGCCCCGCTCAAGAGCGGAGAAACTCGCCGCGATCATGCTGGCCGGTCGCGAGCGCACGGTGACGGACGGCGCGACCCATTTCCACGCCACCTATGTGCGCCCGGCCTGGTCGCAGAAACTCGTGCGGACGGCAGCCATCGGTCAGCATATCTTCTACCGTCAGGGTGCAAGACTCGCATCGAACTGAGGCGGCGCGACGACCAACCTGCACGGCCGTCCATAACCTCATCGACATCTGGTGCCCTGCGACCGCCAGAGCGAAATCCCCTCGGTCCCGATCATATCCGGCAGCGCTGAGGTCGGTCGGCAAATCCTCTGGGTGAAGGTTTGGACAATGCGGCCGCTGGCGCTCCAGAGACCCTTCGCCCAAGCTCAAGAACCTGCTGCGCGCAGCCATGGCCAGAACCTGCAAGGCGGCGCTGGGCCACTGCCGGCACGTGGATCCCGCGGGCGGCAGGCAAGCGCGAAACTCACGTACTCTGCCGCGAGTTTCGCGCCATCAAGGCTCTGTAAGTCTCAACGGAGGCCCTGCGCGATCTTTTCGGCTTCGGGAAGCCGCCGTAGAGCCAGGATTGCCAGCGTTCCGAGGAAGGGGCCGGGTGCGAGCACGATGAAGGCCCACTGCCAGCCTCCGAACCACTCAGCCACCATCGGAACGAGCTGGATGCTCACCACAGTGATCCCGAAGCCGACGCCCATCTGGAGGGCCAGCGCCGTTCCCACGAGGCTCCGGTCGGAGACCTCGGTGACCATGGCCGAGAACTGCGCCGAATCGCCGATGACCGACATACCCCAGATGACCGCAACGACCAGAAACAGCCAGAAGGGACCGTCGAAGACGAAGCCGATCAGGACCGCGCATGTTCCCGAGACAACCATCATCAGCGCCGTGGTCGTCGTTCTGCCAATCCGGTCGGCCAGATAACCGCCCAGGACGCAGCCGAACGCTCCGACGCCTATGACGGCAAAGGTAAGGGACGAGGCCAGCGTGAGATCGGTAAGATCGTTCTGACGCAATGCCTCGACGCTGAACGCGAGAAACCAGCCCCACATCGCGTAGAGTTCCCACATATGGCCGAAGTAACCGAGGTTCGCGAGCCCGACTGCCTTGTTGCGGAGCACGGTTCCGATCTGCGAGGGGTCGAACCTGGCCTTGCTATAGCGATGTGGCCCCTCGGAAACGAGGAACAGAAAGATGAAGCTCGCGGCGAGGGTCAGGGCGGAGGTTCCGATCACCACCGCCGACCAGTCCACCGAACCAGCGGCCGATCTCAGCAGATGTGGAAATCCGGAACCGATCGTCAACGCACCGATTACAAGGCCGAGGGCCAGGCCCCGCCCTTTGACGAACCAGGTCGTCGCCAGTTTCATGGCCGGAGGATAGATCGCGGCGAGGGCAACACCGGTAAGGAAGCGGAGCGTAATTCCGAAAACGGCTGATTCGACGAGAAGCATGCAGAAATTGAGGCTCGCTGCCAGCAGCGCGCCCCATGCCATCAATTTGCGAGCCGGGACTATATCCGGGATGTTCAGGAGGCTCGAGCCAAGGGCTCCAACGACAAATCCGATCTGAACGGCGTTCGTAAGCCACGCAGCCTCTGCTTCGCCAACCGACCACGCCACCTTCAGTTCAGGAAGGATTGCCGTCGCCGAGAACCAGGGAGTCATTGCGAAGACAACTCCCAGGCACAGCAACCCGAGGATTCGCCAGCGCAATCCGTGACGCTTCTGCAGGTTCATCGTGATGGTGTCCGCCACGGCTCTCCTCCAAGGTGCATTAATTGACCGGTCAGTACAATCGTATAGCACCATGTCAGAATCAAGGCTGAAGGCACGCTCGATATGCAGCGAGAGGGCTCGACCAGATCCGCAATCCTGGTCGCAGCCGCGTTTAACAGCG
>CAYMOD010000122.1:0-6559 GCA_964391945.1 uncultured Rhodobacterales bacterium
CAGGCACGCCGCCGGCACGACACGGGGAGCGTAGGCGTGCTTCCGGCGCTGAGCGCAGGCAGCGGAAGCCTTCAGAGCCGCCGCCGGCGCCTCATCCAGCGGAGGATGGCGATGCGGCAGATCTCCGCTCCGGTCCCGGCGAGGAGGCCGAGGAACGGATCGGCCAGCACCGTGACCGCGGCTACGATCGCGATTACCGGATAACAGGACGCTCTCGCGTCCCAAAGCCGCCGACTCGCCGCAAGTTCGGCCGCCGCGAGCAGGAGAAGCGCGCCGAGGCCCGCCGCCGGGATCGCCGCAAGCAGCGCGAGCCCCTGCCCTCCCGGCACCAGCACGAGCGCGAGGAGCGCAAGCCCGAGCATCAGCGGCGCGCCGCCCGTACGCGCCCCGAAACGGTGATGCGCCGCAACCCCGCCCGCACCATGGCACATCGGCAGCGCTCCGAACGGCGCCAGGAGGATGTTGCCGAGCCCCGTCGAGATCGCAAGGCGCCGCGGCGTTACCTCGCGCGCGGCCGCGCCGAAGAAATCCCCCGCGACAAGCGTCGTGAGGATGATCGCGTTCGTGATGGTGAGCGCAAGCTGCGGCAGCACCATGACGCCGATGCCCTGCTCGACCTCACTCCAGGATGGCAGTCCGACGAACCCCGGCAACACCCGGACATCTTCCGGCACCGGCAGCGCCGGCAGGGTGAAGACGCGCCCGGCGAGCATCGCGAGACCAACCGCGATCAGCGCGGCCGGCAGCCGGGGAACCCGCCCGAGCGCCAGCACCAGCACCAGCGTCGCCAGCCCCAGTCCCGGCGCCGTCGCCATCAGGCCGAGGCTGATGAGCCCGAGCGCCCCTCCAAGCCCGAGTTGAAGTCCCGCGAGGACCGATTGCGGCACCAACCGGCCGAGCCGATCGATCCAGCCCGTTCCTCCGAGAACGAGGAGCACCACCCCGATCATCACCCCGCTCGCGGCGAGGCTCGCGGGCGTTGCTCCCACGGTCAGCAGCACCGCCGCCACCGCCTTCATCGGCTGGACCGGCACCGGAAGCCGGTAGAAGAGCGCCGTCCCGACATAGGCGAAAGCAAAGCCGAGGATGACCGGCATCGGCGCCAGCCCGGCGACGGCGATGGTGCCAAGCATCAGCGGCAGGAGCGTGCCAAGGTCGCCGAGCGCGCCGCTTGCCTCCTGAAGCCCGAACCTGAACCCGTTTCCGCCCCGCACCGTCTCCGCCACATCCGGCCCGTCCTGCCTGGCCGCTGCCTGTCCATCAGGAACACTCTTCATGCACTCGGGGTTCTGCGGGTTCCGCTCGGGAATGTCCAACTGCGGGATCGCCGGTCTGCCTCAACGCCCTGTGCCGGAGGGAGCGGGCATGCCCGTCCTCGCCTTCATCCCGGTCTTGCTCTTCCTCGGGCCTCCCTCGCCGCCTTCCTCCGGATGCTCGGAACGACCGGTTCGAGGACCCGCTCGGGCAAGCGACGCGGGTCCTCTCCGTGCTGGGACACCCACCGCCCCGGCACCGGAAGAAGAAGGCATCCGGCGAGACCCGCGTCGCAATCCGCTTGACGACTCCGCCGGACATCCCTAAACACCCGGCCACGGATCGGTTGATCCGCCGCCCTTGCAGGGCGGGCCGGACGCCACCACATGGTCCGGTAAGCGCGCGGTTGTAGCTCAGTCGGTTAGAGTGCCGGCCTGTCACGCCGGAGGTCGCGGGTTCGAGCCCCGTCAACCGCGCCATTTCCTCCTTTTACCCTATTGCGACAAGAGCCGCTCTACCGCCGCGCGTTGCGGGGCGTCCTCGCCGGAGTTGAACAGAAGCTCCAGCTGGGCAAGCGTGTCCCGATCACTGGGCACTGCGGTATCGGCAAATCCCATCCGCTTCAGCTGTTTCGAGACATTCACGCTGAGCTGGTCCGACGCGAAGGCAGGACCGCCCAGGGCGATAACACCAGATATAGCAGCAGCAATGGCCGCCGCGATGAAACGACCGCTCATTCTCATGCTCCATGATGTCTGATACCGTGCAGGCTACGCGCAATCCGCCGTGGCCCGGCTCGGAGGCAAAGCGCGCTACTGAAGAAGCGAGTCGGGCTCGCGACCGCCGCGATTATAGCGCGCACGCTGCCAGCGCGCTATAATCACTGCATTCGGTTCCGTCCGCTGCGGAAATGTGATCGCGCCGCCCTAATCTTCAGTCGAGAGCAAGGGAGTGTCGTCATGACCCGTATCCTCGTCATCGGCGCAAGCCGCGGCATCGGGCACGAAACGGTGCGGCAGGCGCTGGCGGCAGGCCACCGCGTCCGGGCGATGGCCCGCAATACAGAGACGCTCGCGCACGCGGCGGCGCGCGACACGAAGGCGCTCGCCGCCGATCCCGGGCTCGAGCCTTTCCCGGGCGACGCGACCGACCCGGCGCGGGTGGCGGAGGCGGTTTCCGGTATGGACGCCGTCATCACCGCGCTCGGCATCCGCGTCACGCCCTGGACACCGTTCCGGCGGACGTCGCTCTTCTCGCGGAGCACCGAGGTGCTGATCGAGGCGATGAAGGATGGGCATGTCCGCCGGCTCCTCGCGGTGACGGGCATCGGCTGCGGCGACAGCATCCGGGCGCTGAGCCGCGTCGAGATCCTCGCCCGTGACCTTGTGCTCGGGCCAGTCTACCGCGACAAGAACCTGCAGGAGACGATGATCCGCAACTCGGGTCTCGACTGGACGATCGTGCGGCCGACCTTCCTCACCAGCATGCCCCGGACCGGGCGCTACCGGGTGATGACGGAGGCGACCGGCTGGCGCAACGGCCTGATCTCGCGCGCCGACGTCGCCGGCTTCCTCGTCGCCCAGGTCAACCGGGACGAGTTCGTCGGCAAGGCCCCCGTCCTCGCCTACTAGAGAGATTTCGAAACAGGTGGACCCACCTGCTGACCCGGAAATCGCGACCGGTCAGCAAGATGGAGCGCCCGTCCCGATGCAATCGGATGGGAAGGCGCTCCAGGCCGGTTGCAGCCGCTTGACATCGCCGCCGCCGCGGGCCTCGTCGGCTCACCCGACACCGAACGACAGAACGACAGAACGATGGCCACTACCCGGACCGAAAACGTCTCCGCCCCTTCACGGACGGCGCCGGCCACCACCTACGCGGTGATCCTCGCGGTCAGCCTCTGCCATCTCCTCAACGACGTGATGCAGTCGCTGCTCGCGGCGATCTATCCGATCCTCAAGGCCGATTTCGCCCTCGACTTCTGGCAGATCGGGCTTCTCACCCTGGTGTTCCAGGGCACGGCCTCGCTGCTCCAACCGGCCATCGGCATCACCACCGACCGCCACCCGATGCCGTTCTCGCTCCCGGTGGGCATGGGCTCGACCATGGTCGGCCTCGGCTTCCTCGCCTGTGCCACGACTTATCCCCTGCTGCTTCTCGGGGCCGGGCTCATCGGCATCGGCTCCGCCGTCTTCCACCCCGAAGCATCGCGCGTCGCCCGGCTCGCCGCCGGCGGCCGCTACGGCATGGCGCAATCCGTGTTCCAGGTCGGCGGCAATACCGGACAGGCGATCGGGCCGCTGCTCGCGGCCTTCATTGTCGTGCCCCTGGGCCGTTCCGCGATCGCGTGGTTCGCCGGCGCGGCGCTCCTCGGCATCGTCATCCTCCAGCGCGTCGGCGCCTGGTACGCGCGCCTCCACGCCGCCGGCGGCGGCCGCCCGGCCGGGGGCGGCACCGTCGCGCTCTCGCCCGCGCGCATCCGTGCCGCCGTCACCATTCTCGCGGTGCTGATCTTCTCCAAGGCCGTCTATTCCGCGAGCGTGTCGAGCTACTACACCTTCTTCCTGATCGACCGTTTCGGCCTCACCACCCAGCAGTCGCAGCTCATGCTGTTCCTCTTTCTCGGCGCAGTCGCGCTCGGCACCGTGATGGGCGGCCCGCTTTCCGACCGGATCGGCGCGGCGCCGGTGATCTGGATCTCGGTGCTCGGCATGCTGCCGTTCGCACTGCTGCTGCCGCATGTCGACCTGTTCTGGACCGGGGTGCTTTCGGTCCTCGTCGGCCTCCTGCTCGCCTCGTCCTTCCCGGTCATCATCGTCTTCGCGCAGGAGCTCATGCCCGGCCGGGTCGGCATGATCGCCGGCATCTTCTTCGGCCTCTCCTTCGGCTTGGGCGGCATCGCGGCGGCGGTGCTCGGCGTCCTCGCCGACGCCCGCGGCATCGGCTTCGTCTTCACCCTCTGCTCGATCCTGCCCGTCGTCGGCTTCGTCGCCATCTGGCTGCCGCGCCGGCGCGAGTTGCGCGCGCATTGACAGGAGCCCCCGCCAAGGCCACCTGCGCAGGATGACCGAGCGAACCGACAGCATCTTCCGCGGCGAAACCGTCCATGCCGATCTCGGGCCGGAGCTTTACGACATCGTCGAGCCCGCCCGTTTCCCGCGCCACGTCCTGCGCTTCCGCAACGATGAATGGGCGGAGCGCATCGGCCTCGCCGCTCTCGACGACGAGGCGTGGACCCGCCATTTCGCCCGGTTCGAGCCCCTGCCCGGCTCCTTCCCGAAGCCGCTCGCGCTCCGCTACCACGGCCACCAGTTCCGCGCCTACAACCCCGACATCGGCGACGGCCGCGGCTTCCTGTTCGCGCAGACCCGCGATCGCGTCGATAACCGCCTGCTCGACCTCGGCACCAAGGGTTCCGGCCAGACCCCCTATTCGCGTTTTGGCGACGGCCGCCTGACCCTCAAGGGCGGCATCCGCGAGATCCTCGCCACCGAGATGCTGGAAGCCTCCGGCGTCTACACCTCCAAGACCTTCTCCCTCGTCGAGACCGGCGAGGCGCTTCAGCGCAATGACGAGCCCTCCCCCACCCGCTCCGCCGTTCTCGTCCGCCTTTCGCACAGCCATATCCGCATCGGCACCTTCCAGCGCCTCGCCGTGCGCGAGAAGCATGACGACATGCGCCGCCTCGTCGATCACGTGATCGCGCACCACTGGCCGGAAGCCGCCGGGGCCGAGGACCCGGTCGCCGCCCTCTACGAGAGCATCATCGGCGCCTGCGCCCGCCTCGTCGCCGAATGGTTCGCCGCCGGCTTCGTCCACGGCGTCCTCAACACCGACAATATCAACGTCACCGGCGAGTCGTTCGACTATGGACCCTGGCGATTCCTCGACACGTTCGATCCGCGTTTCACCGCCGCCTATTTCGACCAGACCGGCCTCTATGCCTTCGCCCGCCAGCCCGAGGCCATCCACTGGAACATCGCCCGCCTCGGCGAGTGCCTGATGCCGCTCTCCGACCAGTCCCGGATCGAGCCGGTCTTCGACGGTTTCCCTGCCCGTTTCCAGGCGGAACTCGCGCGCCAGACCCTCGCCCGGCTCGGCCTCGCGATGCCTGAGGAGACCGACCGCGCCGTCGCGGTCGTCCACGATCTCTACGGCACCCTCTATGCCAGCAAGGCCCCGTTCGAGCGTGCGGTGTTCGACCTCCTCGGCGGCGGCATTCCGGAGCGACTGCGGGCGAGCCCCGAGCGCGCGCGCTACGAGACCGCCGCCTGGGCCGAGATGATCGAGACCCTGCGCGGCCTCGAACCCGCGCCGGGACTCGAAGCCGCGCTCGCCCACGCTTACGCCGGAGGCGAGACGCCGGAGACCATGCTCATCGACGAGGTCGAGTCGATCTGGTCGGCGATCGACCGCGACGACGACTGGACGCCCCTCGGCGAGAAGATCGCCCGCATCCGCGGCAAGCGCGCCTTCTCGACGACGCTCGGTCTCCTGCGCGGCCCGAACGCCCGGCCAGGTCACCTCCCGCTCGATGCCTGAACCTCCCGCTCGACCCCTGAACGGATCTCAGGCCGCGGCCTTCAGATCGCTCGTCAGCCGGCGCAGATCCTCCTCGACCAGCGTCTCGCGGGAGAGCAGTTCCTTGGCCGATGTCTCCAGAACCTCGCGGTTCTCGCGCAGAATGGAGAGCGCGCGCTCGAACGCGGCGCCGGTGATCTCGCGCACCGCTTCATCGAGCCGCACGGCCGTCGCCTCGCTGTAGCGCCGGGTGAGATAGCCGCCCGGCTCGGCTTGCCCGAGATAATTCGGCCGGTCGCTGTCATAGGCGACGTTGCCGAGTTCGGGATCCATGCCGTAACGCGCCACCAGCGCCCGGGCGATGTCTGTCGCCCGCACGAGATCGTCGGCCGCCCCGGTCGAGAGATGGTCGAAGACGAGCTTCTCCGCCGCCCGACCTGCGAGCAGCACCACGATCTTGTTCTCGAGTTCCTCGCGCGTCATCAGGAACCGGTCCTCGGTCGGCCGCTGGATGGTATAGCCGAGCGCGCCGATACCGCGCGGGATGATCGAGACCTTGTGCACGACGTCCGAACCCGGCAACGCGCGCGCGGCCAGCGCATGGCCCATCTCGTGATAGGCGACCACCTCCCGCTCCCTCGGGTTCAGGAGCCGGTTGCGCTTTTCGAGCCCGGCGACGATCCGCTCGATCGCCTCGTTGAAATCGTCCATCGTCACCGCGTTCCGCCGCTTTCGCGTGGCGAGCAGCGCCTTTCACGCGCGTTCCTTGTCGTCTTCGCGATCG
>CAYMOD010000123.1:0-6431 GCA_964391945.1 uncultured Rhodobacterales bacterium
GATGTTCGGCGACATCGTCAAGGTGACGCCGTCCTCGAAGGTCGTCGGCGACATGGCGCTGATGATGGTGACGCAGGGGTTGACGCGCGAGCAGGTCGAGGACCCTGCCGTGGACGTCGCCTTCCCGGATTCGGTCATCGACATGCTGAAGGGCAACCTCGGCCAGCCGCCGGGCGGTTTCCCGGAGCCGCTGGTCCGGAAGGCGCTCAAGGGGCAGGAGCCGCTGACGGTGCGGCCGGGCCTGGTGTTGCCGCCGGCCGATCTCGACGAGAAGCGGCGCGAACTGGCCGCGGCTTTCCCGGAGGAGCGGTTCGACGACGAGGATTTCTGCGGCTACCTCATGTATCCGAAGGTGTTCTCGGACTACCGCACCCGGCATGTCGAGTACGGCCCCGTGCGGACCCTGCCGACGCCGACCTATTTCTACGGGATGGAGCCGGGGCAGGAAGTCTCGGTCGAGATCGATCCGGGCAAGACGCTGGAGATCCGGCTCCAGACCCTCGGCGAGACGAATGTCGAGGGCGACGTCCGGGTATTCTTCGAACTGAACGGCCAGCCGCGCACCGTCCGCGTGCCCGACCGCAAGGTGCAGGCGCTGGCGCCGAAACGGCCGAAGGCGGAGGCCGGAAATCCCGCGCATATCGCGGCGCCGATGCCGGGCGTGGTGGCGAGCGTCGCGGTGAAGGAGGACCAGGCGGTGAAGGCCGGCGCCCTCATCCTGACCATCGAGGCGATGAAGATGGAGACCGGCCTCTACGCCGACCGGCCGGGCATTGTGACGGCGATCCATGCCGACGCCGGCACCCAGGTCGATGCGAAGGACCTTCTTGTGGAACTGGAACTCGACTGAGAAGCCACGCGCAGGCCCGCGAGCGCCCGCGCGTGAAACCTCGCGCAAGTCCTGGATGCGGAATTGTGGGCGAAACCTGCCCGTTTCTCGACGCGGAGCTTGGCGGCGCCGTGTCCCGCCGGCATCCCGTGCTGCAACCGCTCAGCGCAGGGTCTCGATCGGCCCCTCGGCGCGGCCCTCGATGAACTGGCGCAGATAGGGGTCGTCCGCCTCTGCCATCGCCTCGACCGGGCCGGACCAGCGCACGGTGCCGCCATGGAGCATCGCGACGTGGTCGGCCACCGTCCGCACCGTCGTCATGTCGTGGGTGATCGACAGCGCCGTCGCGCCCATGTCGCGCACGAGGTCGCGGATCAGCGTGTTGATGACCCCCGCCATGATCGGATCGAGCCCGGCCGTCGGCTCGTCACAGAAGAGGATCTCGGGATCGGTCGCGATCGCGCGGGCAAGCCCGACGCGCTTCTGCATGCCGCCTGAAAGCTCCGCCGGGTAGAGATCGGCCACCTCCCGCCCGAGGCCGACACGGGCGAGTTTCTCGATCGCCAGCGCCCGCGCCGCGCGGCGTCCGAGGGGCTTGCGGGCATGGATCAGGCGGAAGGCGACATTCTGCCATACGGGAAGCGAATCGAAGAGCGCGCCGCTCTGGAAGAGCATCCCCGTCCGCCTGAGAAACGCCCGCCTGTCCATCGTATCGGCCGGCGCGCCGTCGATCCGGATCTCGCCGGCATCGGGTTTCTCGAGCCCGAGGATGCATTTCAGCGTCACCGACTTGCCCGTCCCCGAGCCGCCGATGACGACGAGGCTCTCGCCAGGCATCAGCCTGAGGTTGACGCCGCGCAGCACCGCCTTCCTCCCGAAGCTCTTCGCGACGCGGATGAGTTCGATCTTCGGCGTGTGCGCCGGTCGGGAATCGGCGGGCGGGCTCAGAACAAGGCCTCCGTCAGCAGGTAGTTCGCGGCAAGGATCATCACCGAGGCCGCCACCACCGCGCTTGTCGTCGCCCTTCCCACGCCCTGGGCCCCGCGTCCCGAGCGGTAGCCGAAGAAGCAGCCCATCAGCGCGAGGATGAAGCCGAAGACCGCCGCCTTGATGAGCCCCGAGGTGACGTCTCCCACTTCGAGAAAGTCGAGCGTCGTGCGGATGTAGGCCGCTGGCGCGAAGTCGAGCCGGCTGGTCCCGACGAGGAAGCCGCCGAGGATGCCGATCACATCGGCGACGGCCACCAGAATCGGCATGGCGAGGGTGGCGGCGACGATGCGCGGCAGCACCAGGTATTTCATCGGATGGGTCGAGAGGGTGGTCAGCGCGTCGATCTGCTCCGTCACCCGCATCGTGGCGAGTTCGGCCGCGATCGAGGACGAGACCCGCCCCGCCACCATCAGCCCGCCGAGGACCGGCCCGAGTTCGCGCACGATGCCGATCGCCACGATCGTCGGCACCACCGTCTCGGCGCTGAACTGCGAGCCGGAATAGATCTGGAGCGCGAGCGCGCCGCCGGTGAAGAGCGCGGTCAGTCCCACCACCGGCAGGGAGAAGTAGCCGATCCGCACCAGCTGCTGGCTGAGCTGGCGGAAGTAGAAGGGCGGCCGCACGAGGTGCGAGACCGCCGCCGCCGCGAACAGCACGACCCCGCCGATCCCGGTGAGGAGGGCCAGCACCGAGGCGCCGATCGAGGCGAGGAATCTCTGGACGAGGCGAAGAAGGGTCATGCCGTCCTGTCGGGGGGAAGGGTCAATCGCTGCGGGCGCCCCTTCCTAGACGTCTCCGCCGCCGTCGCCAAGCCGGAGAGTCCATTCAATTCCGTATCTGTCGCCTGATGAACACCCGCGCTGGTGCCGCTGCGCGCTCCGCGGCCCGGCTCCGGCAGGCGCGAGGGCCGGGCGGGGGCTCGATGCCCCCGAGGCCTTTCCGGTCAGGGCCGGAGCGGGCATCATCCCTCAGCCGAAGCCGCTCGCCGCGATCTGGTGGTCGCGCGCGAGGTTCGAGAACCGGGTGAACTGGCCTTCGAAGGCGAGTTCGACCGTGCCGATCGGCCCGTGCCGCTGCTTGCCGATGATGAGCTCGGCCCGGCCGTGCAGCCGGCTCATCGCCTCCTGCCATTTCAGGATCTCCTCGGTGCGGTCGTCCGAGGGTTTCTCGCGCTCCTTGTAGTATTCCTCGCGGAACACGAACATCACCACGTCGGCGTCCTGCTCGATCGAGCCCGATTCGCGCAGGTCCGAGAGCTGCGGCCGCTTGTCCTCCCGGCTCTCCACCGCGCGGCTGAGCTGCGACAGCGCGACCACGGGAATGTTGAGCTCCTTGGCGATCGCCTTCAGCCCTTGCGTGATCTCCGAGATTTCCTGGACCCGCCCCTCCGAACGCACCGTCGCCGGCCGCACGAGCTGGAGATAATCGACGAAGAGCACGTCGAGCCCGTGTGTCCGCTTCAGCCGCCGGGCGCGTGCGGCGAGCGTCGAGATCGGCAGGGCAGGGGTGTCGTCGATGAAGAGGGGACAGGCCTCGAGCGCCTTTGCCTCCTCGAGGAAGCGGCGGAACTCGTCCTCTTCCATCTCGCCGCGGCGGATGCGCTCGGACGGAACCCGTGCCGCTTCCGAGAGGATGCGCGCCGCGAGCTGTTCGGACGACATCTCGAGCGAGTAGAAGCCGACGACGCCGCCCTCGATCGTGCCTTCGGTTCCGTCGGGCCGGATGCCCTTCCTGTAGGCCTTGGCGATGTTGAAGGCGATATTGGTGGCGAGGGCGGTCTTGCCCATCGACGGCCGCCCGGCGAGGATCAGGAGGTCGGACTGGTGCAGCCCGCCGAGCTTCTTGTCGAGATCCGCGAGGCCGCTCGCGATGCCGGCGAGCTTTCCTTCGCGCTGGTAGGCGGCGTTGGCGACGTTGACCGCCTCGGTCACCGCGTGCAGGAAGGACTGGAAGCCCTTGTCGATACGCCCCTGCTCGCCGAGCTTGTAGAGTTGCTGCTCGGCCTCGACGATCTGGTCCTTCGGCTCGCTCTCGACCTCCATCCGCGCCGCCTTCCCGGCGATGTCCTGGCCGATGGTGATCAGGTCGCGCCGGATCGCGAGGTCGTAGACGAGCTGCGCGTAATCCCTCGCCGCGAAGATCGAGATCGCCGCCCCCGCAAGCCGCGCCAGATAGGCGGGGCCGCCGAGTTCCTTCAGCCCCTCGTCATCCTCGAAGAACGCCTTCAGCGTCACCGGCGAGGCGAGCGCGTTCTTCTGGATGCGCCGCGCCGCGGTCTCGAAGATACGCCCATGGACGGGATCGAAGAAATGCGTCTCGTTCATCAGCCCCGAGATGCGGTCGTAGACGTCGTTGTTGACGAGGAGCGCCCCGAGCAGCGCCTGCTCCGCCTCGATGTTGTGCGGCAGCGTCATTGCTTCCGCGCCCATCGGTCCGTCGGCCATGCCGGTCCCTCCTTCGCCCGAAAGATCCCTTATGCCAGCCGGGATGCCGGGTTGGGAGGGGAGACCCCCTGTGGATAGCGGGGATATCGGGGGCAGAATCCGCGCCCGTCCTGCCGATGCAGCAAAATGCGTGTTTTCGCGTTGTTCCACGGCAACGCCCGGAAGAAAAGGATGAGCGAGCACATGAACAGGCCCGGCAGCAGAATGGACGTCGAACCGGTCTCGCAGCCCGTCACCTTCGACTCGGCCGAGGTCGGCGCGCTCGCCCATCTCTACCGGGCCGAGGTCTACCGCTCGACCATGTGGCGCACGCGCCTCGATCACACCACCAACTGGGCGATCGTCACCACCGGCATCGCGCTGTCGCTCTCCTTCGCATCGTCCGATTCCTCGCCGCTGCCCCTCATCCTCGTCGCGCTGCTCGTCGTCGTCTTTCTCTACTTCGAGGCGCGGCGCTACCGCTATTTCAACGTGTGGCGCGCCCGATGCCGGGTAATGGAGAAGGAGTTCCTCGTGCCGCTCCTGCGCGGCGAGGGTGCGCGCGGCGACGGCAAGTGGAACCTGCTCCTCGCCAACGACTACCTGGTGCCGAGCTTCCACATCAGTCGCATCCGCTCGATCGGCCGGCGGCTCAGGAAGAACTACGCCTATATCCTCACCGTTCAGGCCGTGGCCTATTACGGCAAGCTCGCGATTCATCCCGAGGCGGCGGCGACCCTGGGCGACTTCGTCTCCCGCGCCGCCATCGGCCCGATCCCGGGCATCGTCATGGTGCTGGCGGGGATCGCCTTCCACGGCGGCTGGCTCGCCATCGCGCTCGGGACGCTGGTGTTCGAATACCGGGTGCGGAGCGGCCGGCACCCGGTCGCCGGCGGCTAGCAGGGGGCGCCGCGAAGGCAGGGCAGGATCAGGTCAGGGCGGGATCAGCGCCGCGGGTCCTTGGGGCCGCCGCGCTCCCGCTTCCGCCGCTCATCGTCGCCGGGGCGGGCGCCGCTTTCCCATCCGAGTTCCTCCCGGCTCTCGTCTCCGCCGTAGTTGTGGGTCGTCGTCTCCCGCCCGTAATGGCCGAGGTTGCCGGGATCGCGTCCCCCGCCGTAGGCGAGGCCCTGGTCGAGACTGCCGTATTGCCCGGAGGTATCGTCATCGGGGCGGTCGTACCGCTCGCGGCGGCGCTGCTCTTCGGGAGTGCTGGGATCGGGTGCGCGGGCCATGTCGAGCTCCTGTCTGGCGTTCGCGGACAACCCGGAAGGGCGCGCTTTGTTCACGCCTGCGACGGGAACGTGATCGATGCGAAGGCGCGCGCCGGTAGCGGCTGATGCGGCGGCGTGGGGCCGGGTTCAGGCCGTGCCGCGCATTTCGGCGCGTACCTGCTGGCGGAGGATATCGATCGGGATCGTCTCGCCATCCCGGTGGAAGTGCCAGTAGGTCCAGCCGTTGCAGGAGGGCGCGCCTTCGAGCGTGGCACCGACCTGATGGATCGAGCCGCGGGTATCGGCGGCGACGAGGGTGCCGTCGGCGCGCACCTTTGCCTGGTGGCGGCCGTTGATCGACTCGAGCACCGCGCCTGCCTCGATGAGCCCCCGCACGAGCAGTTCGCCGAAGGCGACCCGCGGCTCGGCCCGGCGCGGCGCGGTGACGGCGAGCGTGTCCGCGCCGAGCGGCACCACCTCCGCGATCCGCGCCTCCGCCGCCGCGCGATAGTCGGGATCGCGCTCGATGCCGATGAACCGCCGCCCGAGCCTGCGTGCCGCGGCGCCGGTGGTGCCGGTGCCGAAGAACGGGTCGAGCACCACGTCGCCCGGATCGGAGCTCGCGACGAGGACGCGATGGAGGAGGCCGAGCGGTTTCTGCGTCGGGTGGAGCTTCCCGCCTTCCCGCGTCTTCAGCCGCTCGGCTCCGGTGCAGAGCGGGATCAGCCAGTCGGAGCGCATCTGCACCCCGTCGTTCAGCGCCTTCATCGCGTCGTAATTGAAGGTGTAGCGCGAGCGCTCCGATTTCGCCGCCCAGATCAGCGTCTCGTGCGCATTGGTGAAGCGGCGGCCGCGGAAATTCGGCATCGGGTTGGTCTTGCGCCACACGATGTCGTTGAGGATCCAGAATCCGAGGTCCTGCAGAATGGCGCCGACGCGGAAGATGTTGTGATAGGAACCGATGACCCAAAGCGTCGC